>NZ_JBFADG010000001.1:611190-780774 GCF_040641275.1 Streptomyces sp. NPDC021096
GCCCGCTGCCCGCTGCCCGCTGCCCGCTGCCCGCTGCCCGCTGCCCGCTGCCCGCTGCCCGCTGCCCGCTGCCCGCTGCCCGCTGCCCGCTGCCCGCCGCCCGCCGCCCGCATCGAAAGCGACCGGACCCGAAACCGCCCGGCTCCGGCCCTGCCGCGTCGACTTCCGCCTTGAGATATTTGGAAGAATCGCGAACACGGGGCAACGGGAGGACATGTGACGGCAATGGACCCGACCGGAACGGCCGGTCAGGCGGACGGATTCCGGGAGGCACGGGACTTTCTGCTCGCGCACCGCGAGGACTACGCGGCGGCGTACGAGGGCTTCGCCTGGCCCCGCCCCACCGCGTTCAACTGGGCCCTGGACTGGTTCGACGCCATCGCCCGGGACAACGACCGCACCGCCCTGTGGATCGTGGAGGAGGACGGCGACGAGAAGCGCCTGTCCTTCGACGCGCTGCGTCGCCGCTCGGACCGGCTCGCCAACTGGCTGCGCGAGCGGGGCGTACGCGCCGGGGACCGCCTCGTCGTCATGCTCGGCAACCAGGCGGAGCTGTGGGAGACCGCCCTCGCCGCGATGAAGCTGCGCGCCGTCGTCATCCCCGCCACACCCCTGCTGGGCCCCGCCGACCTCGCCGACCGCATCGAACGCGGCCGGGCCCGCCATGTGATCGTACGGGCCGAGGACACCGGCAAGTTCGCCGACGTGCCCGGCGACTACACCCGCATCGCGGTCGGTGCCGCGCCCGAGGGCTGGCTGGCGTACGGGGACCACGAACGCCACCCCGAGGAGACCTTCACCCCCGACGGCCCCACCCGTGCCGACGAACCCCTGCTGCTCTACTTCACCTCCGGCACCACCGCCCGCCCCAAGCTCGTCGAGCACACCCACATCTCGTACCCCATCGGTCACTTGTCGACCATGTACTGGATCGGGCTGCGGCCCGGCGACGTCCACCTCAACATCTCCTCGCCCGGCTGGGCCAAGCACGCCTGGTCCAACCTCTTCGCGCCCTGGAACGCCGAGGCCACCGTCTTCGTCCACAACTACACCCGCTTCGACGCGGCCCGCCTCATGGCCGAGATGGACCGCTGCGGCGTCACGAGCTTCTGCGCCCCGCCGACCGTGTGGCGGATGCTCATCCAGGCAGACCTCGGCGCACTGCGCACCCCGCCGCGCGAGGCGGTGGCCGCCGGGGAGCCCCTCAACCCCGAGGTGATCGAGACCGTGCGGCGGGCCTGGGGCGTCACCATCCGCGACGGCTTCGGGCAGACGGAGACCACCGTCCAGGTCGCCAACCCGCCCGGACAGCCGCTGAAGACCGGCTCCATGGGCCGCCCCAGCCCCGGCTTCACCGTCGCCCTCCTCGACCCGCACACCGGCGAGCCCGCCGACGAGGGCGAGATCGCCCTCGACCTGAGCACGCGCCCCGTCGGCCTGATGACCGGCTACGCGGGCGACGCCGACCGTACCGCCGAGGTCATGGCCGGCGGCTACTACCGCACCGGCGACATCGGCGCCCGCGACGCCGACGGCTACATCACCTACATCGGGCGCGCGGACGACGTCTTTAAATCCAGCGACTACAAGATCTCGCCCTTCGAGCTCGAGAGCGCCCTCCTCGAACACGAAGCCGTCGCCGAGGCCGCCGTCGTCCCCGCCCCCGACCCGCTGCGGCTGTCCGTGCCCAAGGCGTACGTCGTCCTCGCCGCCGGCTGGGAGCCGGGTCCGGACACCGCCAAGGCCCTGTTCGCCCACTCGCGGTCCGTGCTCGCCCCGTACAAGCGCGTCCGCCGGCTGGAGTTCGCCGAGCTGCCCAAGACCGTGTCCGGCAAGATCCGCCGCATCGAGCTGCGCGACCGCACCGCGCAGGGCGGCGGCACCGAGTACCGAGAGGAAGACCACCGGTGACCACCGTGAGCACACCCCCCGCCGCCCATGCGGCAGGCCCCACCGACACTCCGCTGCTCGACCACACCATCGGCGCCGATCTCGCCCGTACGGTCGGCCGGTTCGGCGACCGCGAGGCGCTCGTCGACGTCCAGGGCGGCCGGCGCTGGACGTACACGGAGTTCGGGCGGGCGGTGGAGGAGGTCGCGCTGGGCCTCCTGGCCAAGGGCGTGGCCAAGGGCGACCGGGTGGGGATCTGGGCCGTCAACTGCCCCGAGTGGGTCATGGTGCAGTACGCCACCGCCCGCATCGGCGCCGTCATGGTCAACGTCAACCCCGCCTACCGGGTGCACGAGCTCGAGTACGTGCTGCGCCAGGCGGGCATCAGCGTGCTTGTCTCCTCCCTCGAGTACCGCACGAGCGACTACCGCCGCATGGTCGAACAGGTTCGCGCCACCTGCCCGGACCTGCGCGACGTCGTCTACATCGGCGACCCCACCTGGGAGGGGCTCGTCCGCCTCGGCGCGGCCACCGACCCCGGCCGGCTCGCCGAGCGCGAGTCGCGGCTGCACTGCGACGACCCCGTCAACATCCAGTACACCTCCGGCACCACCGGCTTCGCCAAGGGCGCCACGCTCTCGCACCGCAACATCCTCAACAACGGTTACTTCGTGGGCGAGACCCTCGGCTACACCGAGCAGGACCGCATCGCCCTGCCCGTGCCCTTCTACCACTGCTTCGGCATGGTCATGGGCAACCTCGCGGCCACCTCGCACGGCGCCTGCATCGTCATCCCGGGCCCGTCCTTCGACGCCACGGCCGCGCTGCACGCCGTCGAGCGCGAGCGCTGCACCTCGCTGTACGGCGTGCCGACCATGTTCATCGCCGAGCTGGGCCTCGCCGACTTCGCCACGTACGACCTGTCCTCGCTGCGCACCGGCATCATGGCGGGCTCGCCGTGCCCCTCGGAGGTGATGAAGCGGGTCGTGACGGAGATGCACATGGCCGAGGTGGCCATCTGCTACGGGATGACCGAGACCTCCCCGGTCTCCACCCAGACCCGCCGCGACGACGACCTCGCCCGTCGCACGGGCACCGTCGGCACCGTGCTGCCGCACGTGGAGGTGAAGATCGTCGACCCGTCGACCGGCGCCACGGCCGGCCGTGGCGAGCCGGGCGAGCTGTGCACCCGCGGCTATTCGGTGATGCTCGGCTACTGGAACGACGCCGAGCGCACCGCCGACGTCATCGACGCCGACCGGTGGATGCACACCGGTGACCTCGCCGAGATGGACGAGGACGGCTACGTACGGATCGTCGGTCGCATCAAGGACATGATCATCAGGGGCGGGGAGAACGTCTACCCGCGCGAGATCGAGGAGTTCCTGCACGCCCACCCCAAGATCAGCGACGTACAGGTCATCGGCGTCCCCGACGAGAAGTACGGCGAGGAGATCATGGCCTGCGTCATCCTCAGCGACCCCGCCGAGACCCTCACGCGCGACGAGCTCGCCCGCTACTGCCGCGGCCGGCTCGCGCACTACAAGGTGCCGCGCCATCTTCGGGTGATGGAGGCCTTCCCCATGACCGTCAGCGGCAAGGTGCGCAAGGTGGAGCTGAGGCAGGAGGCGACGACGCTGCTGGACGCCGCGCCCGCGACGGTGGCCCAGCCGTAGCGGACGTGCGCGGGGCGGGCCGCGAGCGGCCCGCCCCGACACCCCCGTGTGGTTCCCCCCGTGATTCCCCCGTGGACGGGCCCGCGTTCCCCCGTGTCCCGCGGGCCCTGCGCCCAGTCTCCGCCCGCACGGCGCCAACCCGCCATGCGCGCGGGCGAGTTCAGAGCAAGAATTGAGCTTCGCGGTGCGCGCGGGCTTCAGCGCCGGCCGTGCCGCACCAGCTCGTCGGCCCAGTCGTTGAGGGCCTGCGGCGTGCCGGCCAGGTCCATCACGAACAGCGGAAGCCGGAGGTCGTCCGCACGGCAGCGGGCGTCGTGCGCATAGCCCGCCAGGGAGAAGCAGGCGGCGGCCGCCGATTCGAGGAGGCCGTGCAGCCACAGGCACTCGATGTCGCGCAGGGTGGTCGGCAGGGTCGTGGGATCGACGCGGGCGACCATGCCCGTGCCGCGCAGGTCCACCCCCGACGCCGTGGGCGCCGGGCAGTTCCCGGGGCGGCGTACGTCGCTGAAGCCGAGCCACCGCAGATAGCGCTCGGCGGCCATGACCGCGTCGCGCTCGGTGCGGATGGTCACCGGCCGGAAGGGCGGGCGCGAGGGGGTCCGGGGCGGCTGCGGCGCCTCCTCACCGGCCGGCCGCTCCGGTTCCGTCTCGCGCGGGGGCGGCACGGGCAGCCGTACGACCGTTCCGCAGGAGCAGCCGAACTCGGGACGCGGCCACTGGCCCTGGCGGTCGCAGGACGGGCAGCGCACCGCCACCCAGGAGTCGCGCCAGGTGCGGTGGGCCAATAACTCGGGTGTGGCATCGGGCAGTACGGGCACGGTCAGCGGGGCGCCGCACGCACAGGGGAAGGTGGGCGGGGTGAAGGAGTGCTCCCGGCGGCACGTGGGGCAGTGCACCGGCACGCTCTTGGCCATTTCGGCTCCAGCGAGGGGTCCGTAGGGGTTGTGGGGTACCCCATCGTCCACGATGCGGGGGCGGCCGGGGAGCGAATCGCCAAGGCGGGCGCGGGAGAAGGCCGGGCGGCGGCGCCGGGGGCGCGACCGGACAGGTGACGGCGCCACCGCCCGGGGTTCATGGTGCGGGTGTTACGGGAGTGGTTCGAATTCCCGTACGGAGTCGATGTCCGGGCCGTGCGGGGTGTTGGCCTCGCGCTCGATCATGATCTCGACCAGCACCGGGCGGGAGGTCGAGACGGCCTCCTTGCGGGCCCACTCGATCGCCGGCCGGATGTCCGCCGGATCGACGACCCGGCGCCCCGCGCAGCCGTACGCCCGCATCAGCGTGACGTGATCGGTGCCGGTCTCGTCGTAGTGGACGTCCACCTGGTAGTTCATGCCGTAACCGATCGAGGCCTGGCGGATCAGGCCCAGGTACTCGTTGTTCAGCATGATCAGCACGAACGGGACGTCGTACTGCGCCGCGACCGCCAGCTCCTCGACCGTGTACTGGAAGCCGTAGTCGCCGACGACGCCCACCACTTCCGTGTCGCCCCGGCCCATGCCCTGCAGCGCCTTCTTCACGCCGATCGCCGCCGGCACCTCCCAGCCCAGCGGGCCGGCCTGGCCGCACACCTGGTAGCGGCGGGGCAGATGCGCCTTCTGATGCTGGCCGCCCCAGATCTGGTAGAGGCCGATGGCGGTGACGAAGTAGGTGTCCGGGCCGAAGACCTCATTGATCTCCTTGTAGATCCGGGGCGCCTTGACGGGCACGGTGTCGAAGTCCTCGCGCCGGGTGAGGGTCCGCTTGAGCAGCCGGCAGCGCGCGGCCCAGGGCGCGACGTCGGGAGCCGCGCCGCGCGCCCGGGCCGCGTCCAGCAGCGCGGCGAGGAAGAGGCGTGCGTCGGAGACGATGCCCAGGTCCGGCTCGATGACCCTGCCGAGCTGGGTGGGCTCGACGTCCACGTGGACGAACGTGCGCGCGCCCCGGTACGTGGCGACCTCGGCGCCCGTGTGCCGGTCCCCGAAGCGGGCGCCGACGGCGAGCACGAAGTCCGACTCCAGGAACGAGGCGTTGGCGTACCGCTGCGAGGTCTGGATGCCGGTGGTGCCCATGTGGAGCTCGTGGTCGTCCTCGATGGCGCCCTTGCCCATCAGGGTGACCTGGAAGGGCACGCCCAGGTGCTCCACCAGCGCCCGCAGCTCGTCCGCCGCATCGGCGAGGATCACCCCGCCGCCGGCCAGGATCAGCGGCCGCTCGGCCACGAGCAGCAGGTCCAGGGCGGCCTCCACCCGGGGCGGGTGGGGTGCGACCGTACGGACGGGAAGCCGGGTGTCGGTCGTTGCGTCGTACTTGATCTCCCGCTGGGCGATGTCCACCGGGATGTCGATCAGTACGGGCCCGGGGCGGCCCTCGCGGGCGGTCCGGAACGCCTCACGGAAGATCCAGGGGATCTGCGCGGCCTCCTTGACCTGCACGGCCCACTTGGTGACGGGGCGTGCGACCGCGACGATGTCGACGGCCTGGAACGCCTCCTGGTGCAGCTTGGCCGAGACCGCCTGGCCGGTGACGCAGACCATGGGGATGGAGTCGGCGAAGGCGGTGTACAGGCCGGTGACGAGGTTGGTGCCACCGGGCCCGGAGGTGGCGAGGGCCACGCCGACCCGCCCGTTGGTGCGGGCCCAGCCGTCGGCCATGTGGGCCGCGCCCTCCTCGTGGCGGACGGTCAGGTGCTCGATGCCGCCGACCGCCTCCATGGCCTGGTACAGGGGCAGGATCGCGGCGCCGGGGCAGCCGAAGGCGATGTCGACGCCCTCGTCCTTCATGATGTGCACGGCCGCCTGCATGGCGGGCACGGTGGCGGCGCTCACGGCGTGATCCCCGACAGCCGCTCGACGCCCCGCAGGAGCGCCGAGTGGTCCAGGCCGCCGTCGCCCTGGGCGCGGGCGGCGGCCACCAGCGTCGCGACCACGCCGCCGAGGGGGAGTGAGGCGCCCACCTCGCGGGCGGCGGCGGTGACGATGCCCATGTCCTTGTGGTGCAGGTCGATGCGGAAGCCGGGGGCGAAGTCGCGGGTGAGGAAGTGGTGGCGCTTGCGGGTGAGCACGGCGGAGGCGGCGAGCCCGCCGCCCAGCACGTCCAGTGCGGCGGTGAGGTCGACGCCGGACTTCTCCAGGAACACCACGGCTTCCGCGCAGGCCTGGAGGTTCGCGGCGACGATCAGCTGGTTGGCCGCCTTGACGGTCTGGCCCGCCCCGTGGGGGCCGCAGTGCACGACGGTCGTGCCGAGGGCCTCGAAGAGGGGCCGGGCCTCGGCGAAGTCGGCCGCGTCGCCGCCGGCCATGATGGACAGGCTCCCCTCGACGGCCCCGGCCTCGCCGCCCGACACGGGCGCGTCCAGGACACGTATCCGGTGCGCGGCGGCGGCCCGCGCCAGCTCGACGGAGGTCCGCGGGGTGATGGAGGACATGTCGACGAAGAGGGTGCCGGGGGCGGCGTTGGCCAGGACGCCGTCGTCGCCGTGGGCGACGGCGGTGACGTGCGGGTCGGCGGGGACCATGGTGACGACGACGTCGGCACCGCGGACCGCGTCCCGCACGGAGGCCGCGGGGGTGCCGCCGTGGGCGGCGAGGCGGTCGAGCTTGTGGCGTTCGAGGGTGTATCCGGTGAGCGGGTAGCCGGCCTTGAGGAGGTTCTCGGCCATGGGGGAGCCCATGATGCCGAGGCCTATCCAGGCGATGCGGGGGAGGGGTGGCATGGGGGTTCCTTTCGGGGTGGTCGGGGGCTCCGCCCCCGGACCCCCGCTCGCGCGTCAGCGCGGTCCGGGGGGCCGGGGGAGGGGCCGGGGCGTCAGAAGTCGGTGAGCCAGCGGAAGGCGTCCGCGCCCGCGGCCCGGTATTCGAGGCCGACCGGTCCGTCGTACCCGGCCTCGCGCAGTCGCGGCAGCAGCTCCGCGAAGTCCAGGGACCCGGTGCCCGGTGCCCCCCGCCCGGGCGCATCCGCGATCTGGACGTGGCCGGCCCGGCGCGCGTACCGGGCGACGACCTCGCCCAGGTCCGCGCCGCCCATGGCGAGGTGGTACAGGTCCAGCAGCAGCCGCGCGTTCCCCAGCCCCGTCGTCGCGTTGACCTTGTCGACGACCTCGACGGCTGCCGCCGCGTCCGTCAGCGGATACCGCGGCGATTCCACGGCGTTGAGCGCCTCGACCAGCAACGTCGCCCCCACCCGGTCCGCGGCTCGCGCCGCGAGGGCGAGGTTCTCCAGGGCGAGCGCGTCCTGGACCTGGGCCGGTACGCCCTCGACGCGGTTGCCGTACAGCGCGTTGAGGGCCCGGCAGCCCAGCGACCCGGCGAAGTCGGCGGCGACGTCGAGGTTGGCGCGGAAGCGCTCCGATTCCGCGCCCGGCACGGACAGCGCGCCCCGGTCCGGGCCCGGCAGCAGGCCCGCGTAGAAGTTCAGCCCGACCAGTTGCGTCCCCGCCCGGGTCAACGCGTCGCCGAGCGCGGCCAGTTCGTCGTCGGGCGGCACCGGCGTGCCCGGCCACGGCCACCACAGCTCCACCGCCGTGAAGCCGGCCGCCGCCGCTGCCGCGGGCCGCTGGAGGAGCGGCAGCTCCGTGAAGAGGATCGAGAGGTTCACATCGAAGCGGTGATCGGAGAGGCCCATCGGGGTCGACTCAGCTCCTTCCGCTGGAGATTCCATGATGCGGAAAAATGATTTCGTTGTGAGGAAAAGGCTGCCGTCGCCTCCGCGGCCCTGTCAAGAGCCCCTGTCCGCTCGGCTCTTGGGGGCAGTACGTTGACCCGGTGCGATTGAGAGTGGAGTTCACGACCGAGCCCTTCGACCTCGACGAGCCGCCGCCGCACGCCGTGGCGGCCCGCGAGGTCGTGCAGGGCGCGGGGCTGGACGCCGTCGACGTCGGCCCGTTCGGCAACACCGTCGAAGGCGGGGCCGACGCCGTCCTGACGGCGCTGGACGCACTGCTGCGCGCGTCCCTCGGGGCCGGCGCCACACGGGTGTCGCTACAGGTCAACGTCGTGCCCGGGGCCACGGAAGGCAGCGGCGGATGAGCGAGGACGCGTTCCGCGCCGCCGTCAGGCCGCTCGTCGACGCCCTGGGCGGGCAGCTCCTCGAGCCGGATCAGGCCGGGGCCGACGACGTCGTCCTCTCCTGGGAGGGGCGCGAGGTGGTGGCCGTACGGCTTCCGCACCTGGCCGACTCGCTCGAGCGCATCCTGGCCGACCTGGAGCGCCGCCACGGCGTGCCGCTCGCCGAACTCGACCGCAAGACCAAGCAGTCGGTCGTGCGGAACCTGGAGGCGCGGGGCGCCTTCACGCTGCGCCACGGCGTGGAGACCGTCGCCGCCGCGCTCGGCGTCAGCCGCTTCACGGTCTACAACTACCTCAATCGCGATTAGCTTTTTCAACAAACTGTTGACGCGGTGTTCCTCAGGGCGTTAGCTATGCGCAGCTCATCCGAGCGCAGCGACAAGCGCCACGGAGGTTGCCGTGACTGCGAGTTCGACGCCGGGCCTCGCCCGGTTCAACGCGGCCGAGGAGCATACGGCCCGGTCCGCCCTGCACGAGATCTGCGCCAGCACCGCATGGGGGAACGGCATCCTCGCCGGGCGCCCCTACCGTGACGCCGGGGAACTGCTGACCGCGAGCGACACCGCCGTCGCCGCCCTGGGCCCGGCCGATCTGGCCGAGGCCATGGCCGCCCACCCGCCCATCGGCCGGCCGGCCCCCGGCGACCCCGTCTCCGCCCGCGAGCAGCGCGGCATGGCGAACGCCCCCGACCGCGTCAGAGCCGGGATGCTCGAACTCAACCTGGCCTACCAGGAGAAGTTCGGGCACGTCTTCCTGATCTGCGCCACCGGCCTGACGGCCGAACAGATGTATGACGCCATCCGTAACCGGATCGACAACCCCCCGGAACGCGAGCGCGAGATCGTTCGCGGGGAGCTGGGCAGGATCAACCGCATCCGGCTGGCCCGGCTCGCCGTACAGCCCGTGCCCGTAGAGGAAGGAGCGGACCGCACATGAGCACCGCGACGACCGCGTCGGTGTCCACGCACGTCCTGGACACCTCCGCCGGACGCCCCGCCACCGGTATCGCGGTGGAGCTGTCCGTCCGCGACCGCGGCGGCTGGAGCGTGCTCGGCACGTCGAGGACCGACACGGACGGGCGCTGCGCCGATCTGCCCGCACTGCCGCCGGCGGGCACCCGTGCGCGCCTGCGCTTCGACGTCGAGCCCCACCTTTCCCCCCGGCGGGCCGGGGGCACGGCCTTCTTCCCGGAGGTGACGGTCACCTTCGCCGTCGTCCCGGGCGAGCACTACCACGTGCCCCTGCTGCTCAGCCCGTTCGGCTACTCCGTATACCGAGGGAGCTAGCACCGTGATCCTTGGGCAGAACCAGTACGGCAAGGCGGAGAGCCACGTCGTCAGAATCGTCCGCGACGGCGCCACGCACCACATCAAGGACCTCAACGTCTCCGTCGCCCTCTCCGGCGACATGGAAGAGGTCCACCTCTCCGGTTCCAACGCCAACGTCCTCACCACCGACGCCACCAAGAACACCGTCTTCGCCTTCGCCAAGGAACACGGCGTCGACTCCGCCGAGCAGTTCGGCATCCACCTGGCCCGGCACTTCGTGACCAGCCAGGACTCGATCCGCACCGCCCGCATCCGCATAGAGGAGCACGCCTGGGAGCGCATCGGCGTCCCCGGCCCCAAGCAGCACTCCTTCGTCCGCCGCGGCCAGGAGACCCGTACCGCGCAGATCACCTTCGACGGCCGTGCGTGGCAGATCGTCTCCGGGCTCAAGGACCTCGTCGTGCTCAACTCCACCGACTCGGAGTTCCACGGCTACGTCAAGGACCGCTACACCACCCTCCCCGAGACCCGCGACCGGGTCCTCGCCACCGAGGTGAACGCCCGCTGGCGCCACGCCTGGACCGGCGACGCCACCGATCCCGGGCCCACCGACTGGGACCGCTCCTACGAAGGAGCGCGCGAACACCTGCTGGCCGCCTTCGCCGACACCTACTCGCTCTCGCTGCAGCAGACGCTCTACCAGATGGGCTCGCGCGTCATCGACCAGTGCCCCGGCATCGACGAGATACGGCTGTCCCTGCCCAACAAGCACCACTTCCTCGCCGACCTCTCGCCGTTCGGCCTCGAGAACGACAACGAGGTCTACTACGCGGCCGACCGCCCCTACGGCCTCATCGAGGCGACCGTCCTGCGCGACGGCGCCGACCCCGGCATACCGGCCGACCTGACGAACCTCTGAGGACACCCACAAGGACGACGACCCCGAAGGACACCGCACCCATGCCAGCACCCCCCTCGGCCTCCCGCGTCGTCATCGAGAACTGCGCCGTCGCGACCGTCGACGCGAGCGACACCGAGTACGACCGCGGCCACATCGTCGTCAACGGCACCACCATCGAATCCGTCGGCCCGGGGCCCGCGCCCGCCGGCCTCACGGACGTCGTGCGCCGCGTCGACGGCACCGGGCACCTTGCCACCCCCGGCCTCGTCAACACCCACCACCACTTCTACCAATGGCTCACCCGCGGCCTCGCCCAGGACTCCCACCTCTTCGACTGGCTCGTCGCCCTCTACCCCGTCTGGGCCCGCATCGACGAGCCCATGGTGTACGCGGCCGCGCGCGGCTCCCTCGCCATGATGGTCCGCGGCGGCGTCACCACCGCCATGGACCACCACTACGTCTTCCCCCGCGGCGCCGGCGACCTCCTCGGCGCGGAGATCCGCGCCGCCCGCGAGCTGGGCGTACGGTTCAGCCCCACCCGGGGCTCCATGGACCGCGGCGCCTCGGCCGGCGGACTGCCCCCGGACTTCGCCGTCGAGACCACCGAGGCCGCGCTCCTGGCCACCGAGGAGGCCATCGACACCCACCACGACCCCTCCTTCGGCTCGATGCTGCGCATCGGTGTCGCCCCCTGCTCGCCGTTCTCCGTCTCCACCGAGCTGCTGCGCGAGTCCGCCGCGCTCGCCCGCCGCAAGGGCGTACGGCTGCACACGCACGGCTCGGAGACCGTGGAGGAGGAGCGGTTCTGCAAGGAGCTGTTCGGCATGGGGCCGACGGACTACTTCGAGTCCACCGGCTGGCTCGGCGAGGACGTCTGGATGGCCCACTGCGTCCACATGAACGACGCCGACATCGCGGCCTTCGCCCGCACCGGCACCGGCGTGGCGCACTGCCCTTCCTCCAACGCCCGGCTCGGCGCCGGCACCGCCCGCGTCCCCGCGATGCTCGGCGCGGGCGTCCCCGTGGGCCTCGGCGTCGACGGCACCGCCTCCAACGAGTCCGGCGAACTCCACACCGAGCTGCGCAACGCCCTCCTCGTCCACCGGCTCGCCGGCGGCGGGAAGGCCCTGAACGTCCGTCAGGCACTGCGACTGGGCACCCACGGCGGCGCCCGCGTCCTGGGCCGGGCCGAGGAGATCGGCTCGCTGGAGCCCGGCAAGCTCGCCGACCTGGTGCTGTGGAAGCTCGACGGCCTCGGCCACTCCACCATCGCCGACCCCGTCGCCGCCCTGGTCCTCGGCGCACCCGCGCCCGTCACCCTCTCCCTCGTGGGCGGCGCCCCCGTCGTCGAGGACGGCCGGCTGGTCACCGCGGACGAGGAGACCATCGCCCGCGAGGCCCGCGCCGAGGCCCGCCGCCTGGCCGAGATCGCCGCCGACGCCGGCTGATCCGCCGGGCCCGCCGGACCCGCCGAGGGGGACGGCCCTCGGCGGCCGGGCCGGGGCGCGGCGAACCGCCCGCGCCCCGGCCCTTCCTCACCCCCACCGACAGGAGGAACCGCCGTGGTCATGGCGCCCAGGCCCACCGGCGGGCCACAGCCGGCCACCGCCGGGGACGGCGGCGACGCCCACCCCGTGGACCGGCTGCCCCGGCCCGCACAACTTCTCACGGGCGGCTTCCAGCACGTGGCCGCCAGCTACGCCGGAGTGGTCGCCCCGCCGCTGGTCGTCGGCGCGTACGTCGGGCTCTCCCCGGTGGAGATCACCTTCCTGGTCGGGGCGAGCCTGTTCACGGCCGGCATCGCCACGCTCCTGCAGACCGTGGGGCTGTGGAAGGTCGGCGCCCGGCTGCCGTTCGTCAACGGCGTCTCCTTCGCCGGCGTCGCGCCGATGCTGGCCGTCGCCGACGCCCAGGCCGACCGCCGGGACGCGCTGCCCGTCATCTACGGAGCCGTCATCGTGGCCGGCGTGCTGGGCTTCCTGCTCGCCCCCTCCTTCTGCAAACTCGTCCGCTTCTTCCCGCCCGTCGTCAGCGGCACCGTCATCACCCTCATCGGCATCACCCTCCTGCCCGTCTCCTTCGGCTGGATCCAGGGCGGCCATCCGGAGCGCCCCGCCTCGCTCACCAACCTCGGCCTGGCCGGGGCGACCCTGGCCGTCGTGCTGGCCCTGCGCCGGCTGCTCAGGGGCTTCCTGCAGCAGATCGCGATCCTGCTCGGACTGGTGGCCGGCACCCTCCTCGCCGTACCGGCCGGGGCCGTCGACACCACCGCCACCCGCCACGCGGCCCTCGTCGGCTTCCCCACCCCCTTCCACTTCGGCGCCCCGCACTTCGCCCTGCCGGCCATCGTCTCGATGTGCGTCCTGATGCTCGTCTGCATGACCGAGAGCACCGCCGACATGCTCGCCCTCGGCGAGATCGTCGACCGTGAGGCGGACGAGAAGGTCATCGCCGCCGGCCTGCGCGCCGACACCCTCGGCACCGCGCTCAGCCCGCTCTTCAACGGCTTCGCCAACAGCGCCTTCGCACAGAACATCGGCCTGGTCGCCCTCACCCGCGTCCGCAGCCGCTTCACCGTGGCCGCGTGCGGCCTGATGTTCGTCCTGCTCGGCCTGAGCCCGGTGTTCGCCTCCCTCATCGCCCTCGTGCCCCAGCCGGTGCTCGGCGGCGCGGGCATCGTCCTCTTCGGCACCGTCGCGGCCAGCGGCATCAACGTGCTGCGCACCGCCGGCCTCGACCGCGGCGACAATCTGCTGATCGCCGCCACCTCGCTCGGCGTGGGCCTGGTCCCGGTGGTCTCCCGCACCTTCTACGACAACGCGGCCATCCCCGAGACCCTGAAGATCATCCTGGACTCGGGCGTCAGCGCGGGCTGCCTGACGGCCGTGGTGCTCAACCTGGCCTTCCACCACGTGGGACGACGACCGCCGGCCGCCGCTCCCCGGTGACGACGCGCAGACGACCGCGCCTCGGCCGTCCCGGCGCACCACTACGCCACAATCGGCACGAATAACACCCATTCGTACCGAAAGGCGCCGTCGTGGAGCAGGAACCGCCGGAGGCGAACCACGAGGAGGAGGCGAGCCCCGAGGAGAAGAAGCCCGGCTTCGTCTTCCCCAGCGCGCTGACCGTCCTCGCGGTGGTGACGCTCCTCGTCTGGGCGCTCACCTTCGTCATCCCCTCCGGCGCCTACGACCGCGACGCCGACGGCGACCCGGTCCAGGGCACCTATCACCGCGCGTTCGCCCCCGGCGGCCTGGCGCACCGGCTCGGCGACCTCTTCCTGGCCCCCGTCAACGGCCTCTACGGCGTGCGCGACCTGAAGACGGGCGAGGTGGCGCCGGACGCGGTCGGCGCGCTGTACGGCAGTGCCGGGGTCTTCCTCTTCGTCCTGGCGATCGGCGCGTTCATCACCGTCGTCTTCGCCACCGGCGCCCTCGACCGCGGCATCGAGCGGCTCGCCCACCGGCTCCGCGACCGCGGGGCGCTGCTCATCGCCGGCGTGATGACCGTCTTCTCGCTCCTGGGCACCGTGGAGGGCTTCGCGGAGGAGACGCTGGGGTTCTACGGACTGCTGGTACCGCTGATGCTGGCGCTCGGCTACGACCGGATGGTCGCCACCGGCACGATCATCCTCGGCGCGGGCATCGGAGTGCTCGCCTCCACCGTCAACCCGTTCGCCACCGGCGTCGCCTCCTCGGCCGCCGGCATCTCGCTGGGCGACGGCATCGTGCTGCGCTTCGTGATGTGGGTGGTGCTCACGGGGGTGGCCATCGTCTACGTCGTGCGGTACGCGAGCAGGGTGCGGGCCGAACCGGACCGCTCACTGGTCGGCTTCCTGGAGGGGGACCGCGAGCTCGCCGCCCAGGCGGTCGAGCCGCCGGAGCTCACGGGCCTGCAGAAGGGCGTGCTCGTGATGGTCGCGGCCGTCTTCGCCTTCATGATCTTCTCGGTCATCCCCTGGGCGAGCGCCCTGTCGGGCAAGGCCGACGCCACGCCCTACACCTGGGAACTGGGCTGGTCCTTCGCGCAGTTGGCGGCCCTGTTCATCGTCGCGGCCCTGCTGGTCGGGCTGGTCGCCCGGCTGGGCGAGCAGAAGCTGAGCGCCACCATCGTGCAGGGCGCGGCGGACTTCATCGCACCCGCGCTGGTGATCGTCCTCGCCCGCGGCGTCACCGTCATCATGACGAACGCGATGGTCATCGACACCGTGCTGCACGCCGTCGAGGGCGCGGTCACCGGCACCCCGCCGGTGGCCTTCGCGATCCTGGTGTACGTCGTGAACCTGCCGCTGGCCTTCCTGATCCCCTCCACCTCCGGCCACGCCACCCTCGCGATGCCGATCCTGGCGCCGCTGGCGGAGTTCGCGCACGTCTCGCGCGCGGTGGTGGTCACGGCCTGGCAGTCGGCCAGCGGCTGGATGAACCTGTGGGTGCCGACCACCGCCGTGGTGGTCGGCGGGGTGTCGCTGGCGAAGGTCGGCTACGACCGGTACCTGCGGTTCGTATGGCCGCTGCTGCTGATCCTGGCCGTGCTGATCTGCGGCTTCGTGGCGCTGGGCGCGGCCCTGACGTGACGGGGACCGGGCCTCGCCGCGCTCGTTCACGGCCGCCCGGGGATCCGCTGTGGGCCGTCAGGGGTAAATGAGCCGGCGTTCCTCCGCGCCTCCCGCAGGACCGCCCGTACCGCGGTGAACAATCGCGATCGCCGCAGCGGCCGGGCGCAGATGCCGACGCGCGGGCGTGTCTCAGCGATGCCGAGGGGAACGACGATGGACGCAGCAGGACATCCGCACCGCAGGGCGTTGCTCACCGGCGGTCTCGTGGCCGTCGCGGCCGCGCTCACGGGGTGCTCCTCGAACGGCGCCCCGAAGAGCGCCCCGAAGTCGGCGGACGCCGCCCCCAAGGCGACGACGGCGCCGCCCGCTCCGCGTCCCACCACGGCCAAGGAGGCCTTCGCGCGGCTGATGGACGGCAACAAGCGCTGGGTGAACGGAAACCTCCAGCACCCCGACCGCGATCCCACCCGGCGCGAGCTCGTGGCGCAGTCGCAGGAGCCGTACGGGGTGGTCCTCTCGTGCATCGACTCCCGCGTGCCGCCCGAGCTCCTCTTCGACACCGGCCTCGGTGACCTCTACGTACTGCGCACCGGCGCACAGACCGTCGGCCCGGTGGTCACCGGTTCCGTCGAGTACGGGCCCATGACGAGCGGCACCCCGCTGATCGTCGTCCTCGGGCACCAGCGCTGCGGGGCCGTGGAGTCGTCGTACAAGGCGATGCGCGAGGACGAGGCGCTGCCCGGCAACCTGAACGCGATCGCCGAGGCGCTGCGGCCGGCGTACGAGCGGACCATCAAGCGTCCCGGCGCGGACCCGGTCGACACCATGGCCCGCAACCAGGCCCGGATGACCGCGGCCGACCTGCGCACCAACAAGGACCTCGCCCCGCTGGTGAAGAAGCGCTCCCTTGCCGTGGTCAGCGCCTACTACTCGCTCGACACCGGGAAGGTGGAGGTCCTGACCGGCGCGCCCTAGTCGCCCTCCCGGTCGAGGAGTTCGTACGCCGGCAGCGTGAGGAAGTCGGCGTAGTCCTCGTCGAGGGCGACCTTCAGCAGCAGGTCGTGGGCCTGCTGCCAGGCGCCGGTCGCCGTGCGGACGGCCGCGAGCTCCTCGGCGGCGACCTCGCGGACCAGCCGGCCCGTGACCTTCTCGCCGGTGTCGAGCACGACGCCCGCGTCGACCCACTGCCAGATCTGGGAACGGGAGATCTCCGCCGTGGCCGCGTCCTCCATGAGGTTGAAGATGGCGACCGCGCCCAGGCCCCTCAGCCACGCCTCGATGTAGCGGATGCCGACCTGGACGGCGTTGCGCAGGCCCGCGGCGGTCGGCCTGGCCTCCAGGGTGTCGACCGCGATGAGCTGTTCGGCCGTCACCTCGACGTCCTCGCGCAGCCGGTCCTTCTGGTGCGGCCGGTCGCCGAGCACCGCGTCGAAGCAGGCGCGCGCGACCGGGACCAGGTCGGGGTGGGCGACCCAGGAGCCGTCGAAGCCGTCGCCCGCCTCCCGCCTCTTGTCGGCCCGGACCTTCTCCAGGGCGACCTCGTTGACCTCGGGGTCCCTGCGGGAGGGGATGAACGCGGCCATGCCCCCGATCGCGTGGGCGCCGCGCCGGTGACAGGTGCGCACCAGCAGCTCGGTGTACGCGCGCATGAACGGAGCCGTCATGGTCACGGCGTTGCGGTCGGGAAGGACGAACTTCTCGCCCCCGTCACGGAAGTTCTTGATGAGGGAGAAGAGGTAGTCCCAGCGGCCCGCGTTGAGCCCCGAGGCGTGCTCGCGCAGCTCGTGGAGGATCTCCTCCATCTCGTACGCGGCGGTGATCGTCTCGATGAGGACGGTGGCCCGGACCGTGCCCCGCTCCACGCCCACGTAGTCCTGCGCGAAGACGAAGACCTCGTTCCACAGCCGCGCCTCGAGGTGCGACTCGGTCTTGGGGAGGTAGAAGTACGGCCCCTTGCCCAGGTCGAGCAGGCGCCGGGCGTTGTGGAAGAAGTAGAGGCCGAAGTCGGCGAGGGCGCCGGGCAGGGGGCGGCCGTCGACGGTGATGTGCCGCTCGTCGAGGTGCCAGCCGCGCGGGCGCATGACGACCGTGGCGAGCTCCGCGGCGGGCCCGAGCGCGTACGTCCGGCCCTCGGGGGAGGTGAAGTCGATGCGGCGCTCGTAGGCGTCGATGAGGTTGAGCTGGCCGCTCACGACATTGCGCCAGGTGGGGGAGGAGGCGTCCTCGAAGTCGGCGAGCCAGACACGGGCGCCGGAGTTGAGGGCGTTGATCGTCATCTTGCGGTCGTCGGCGGGGCCGGTGATCTCCACGCGCCGGTCCTCCAGCGCGGCGGGGGCCGGCGCCACCCGCCAGTCGGGGTCCGCGCGGACGCCGGCGGTCTCCGGGAGGAAGTCCAGCCGGCCGGTGCGGGCGATCTCGGCGCGGCGCGTGGCACGGCGGGCCAGCAACTCGTCGCGGCGCGGGGTGAAGCGGCGGTGCAGCGCGGCGAGGAAGGCGAGGGCCGCGTCGGTGAGCAGCTCCTCCTGCCGCTCCACGTGCGGGGCGTCGACGACTGCGGGCGGGGAAGACGCTGGTGCGGACATGGGCTGTCACTCCTTCAGCGGGCGGTGCGGTGCCCGGCGGGCCGCCGGGGTGGACCGGTCATGGCGGACGTGACGCGTGGGCGTGGCGCATGGCACACGGTGCCGCGTGAGTGGAGACTATTTTCCTCATAGTGGAAGTTCAAGGGCTCATTCCAGCAACGCGAGATCCTCCGGGGTGTCGATGTCGTCCGGTGCCGCGATGTCCGCGCACTCCACCAGCACGACGGCGTCGGCGTGTTGGCGCAAGTACGCCCGCGCCCCCTGGTCGCCGCCGGCCGCCCGTGCCACTCCTTCCCAGTGCTCCCGCCCGAACAGCACCGGATGCCCGCGCTCGCCCCCGTACGCCGCCGCCACCAGCTGCGCCCCCTCCCGGCGCGCGGCGAGCAGCCGCGCCACCGCCCGTGCGCCGATGCGCGGTTGGTCGACCAGCATCACCAGCGCAGCCGTCGCATCCGTGACGGACGTCAGGGACGCGAGGCCGGCCCGCAGGGACGAGCCCATGCCCTCGGCCCAGCGCGGGTTGTCCACGAGGACGACCCCTGGCGGGAGCCGGCCGAGCCGCTCCCGCACCTCCGCCGCCCCCGCACCCAACACCACGTGCACCGTCGCACAGCCGCCCTCGCGCATCTCCCGCATCGCACGCTCCACCAGAAGCCGGCCGTCCGCGCACTCCAGCAGTGCCTTGGGCCGCCCCCCGAGCCGCCGTCCGCCGCCCGCCGCCAGCAACAGGCCCGCCACCGGCGCCCGTTTCGCACTCATGTCCGTCGCTGTTGCCATAGCCCCTGCATACCGCATGCGTGTCCTGATGTGCGCCGGACGTCAGTTCGTCACTCGTACGTGAACGCGCGGCCTGAATTTCGCTGTGCGTGTGGCGCGTCGCACGGAAAGTGGCGTTAACTGATCCGCGCGAGCGAGCGTGTGGGAGGGGGAAATCCGTGGCGGAAGGCGCCGTTGTGGTGGCAGAGGAGCGAGCGGACCGTTCCGGCGAAGAGCCGGATCCGAGAGCGGACGAGCTGGGCGCGGCGGTGTCCCGGCTGCGCCGGGCGCTGGCCGGGCATCCCGCCGTCTTACCGGACCGGGACGTGGCCGAGGACGAACTGGCCGCCCTGGACGCGATGGCGCGCGCCGGTGCGACGGACGTCTCCCGGCTGTGCCGCTCCCTGCTGCTGGTCGCTGGAGCGGTGGGTTCCGTCAGCGCCCTGGCCCCCGCCCTCGGCGACGTGCGCGCGGCGGTCGAGCGCTTCGGCGGGCTGCCGGGCGAAGCGCCCGAGCGCGTGCCCGGCGGCGAGCCGGGCCAGGTGCCGGACGACGCGTCCGGTGCGGCCCCGGGCGGGGCCGGCCTGCCGCGCCCCCGCGGGGGCGGCTGACGCCCCCTCCGGTCAGAGGGTGGGTCCGGGACCGGATTCAGACGGAGGGAGCCGCGCCGGCGAGGGCCACGGACAGCTCCGCGGCGACCTCCCGCAGCAGCGGCACGATCCGCTCCGTGGCGGCCTCCGTGACCCGGCCCGCCGGACCCGAGACGGAAATGGCCGCCGACGTGGGGGAGTCGGGCACGGGGACCGCCAGGCAGCGCACCCCGATCTCCTGCTCGTTGTCGTCCATCGCGAAGCCCGTCTCGCGCACCCGGGCCAGCTCCTCCAGGAAGCCGTCGGGCGTGGTGATCGTCTTGTCGGTCGCGGCCGGCATGCCCGTACGGGCCAGGAGGGCGCGGACCTCGTCGTCGGGCGACTGGGCGAGCAGCGCCTTGCCGACGCCCGTGGAGTGCGGCAGCACGCGCCGGCCGACCTCGGTGAACATCCGCACCGAGTGCCGCGAGGGCACCTGCGCCACATAGACCACCTCGTCGCCGTCGAGCAGCGCCATGTTGGCGGTCTCGCCGGTCTCGTCCACCAGCCGGGCCAGGTGCGGGCGGGCCCAGGTGCCCAGCAACCGGGCGGAGCTCTCGCCGAGCCGGATCAGCCGGGGGCCCAGTGCGTACCGCCGGTTGGGCTGCTGGCGGACGTAGCCGCAGGCCACCAGCGTGCGCATCAGCCGGTGGATGGTGGGCAGCGGCAGTCCGCTGCTCGCCGACAGCTCGCTCAGTCCGACCTCGCCGCCGGCGTCGGCCATCCGCTCGAGCAGGTCGAAGGCGCGCTCGAGGGACTGGACGCCGCCGCTGGTCGGGGCGGTTCGGGGCTCGGCGGGGGGCACGGCGCTCCTTCCGGGACAGGTGGCAGCAGCCTACCGGCCACCGCCGGAGCACCAGGCCGGTTTCTGTTGCGTGAAATCCGCATTCCGTGCAGTGAAAGGGTCTTGACCGGGGTCGGGTGGCGACTGAAGACTGCCCGCATCGTTCGTTCAACACTTCGTTGAAGTTCAGGGGTTCAGGAATTCGGTGATTCGGGCTGTCGGGAGGCCGCGGCGTGGACCGGAACGTAGAGCTGATCCTGCGATCGACGCGGGTCGTCCTGCCCGGGGGCACGGGCCCCGCGGCCGTCGCCGTGGCGGACGGGCGGATCGCCGCCGTCCTGCCGCACGGGGAGCCGGCCCCGCCCACGGCCGTCGTCGAGGACCTCGGGGACGACGTGCTGCTGCCCGGGCTCGTCGACACCCATGTGCACGTGAACGACCCCGGTCGCAGCGAGTGGGAGGGCTTTCGCAGCGCCACCCGTGCCGCGGCAGCCGGGGGCGTCACCACCCTCGTCGACATGCCCCTCAACAGCCTCCCGCCCACCACCACCGTGGCCGGACTACGGGCCAAGCGGGCCGCAGCCCGCGCCGGGGTGCACACCGACGTCGGCTTCTGGGGCGGCGCGCTGCCCACCAACCTCGCCGACCTGCGGCCGCTGCACGACGCCGGGGTCTTCGGCTTCAAGTCCTTCCTCTCGCCCTCCGGCGTCGAGGAGTTCCCGCACCTGAGCCGGTCCGACCTCGATGCCGTGGCCCGCCGGGCCGCCGCCCTCGGCGCCCTGCTGATCGTGCACGCCGAGGACCCGCACCACCTCGAGGGCGCACCGCAGCGCGGCGGCGCGCGCTACGCCGACTTCCTCGCCTCCCGTCCCCGCGCCGCCGAGAACGAGGCCGTCGGCGCGCTCCTCGCCGCCGCCCGCCGGCACGGCACACGCGTGCACGTCCTGCACCTGTCCTCCGCCGACGCGCTGCCCGCGCTCGCCGCCGCCCGGGCCGAGGGCCTGCCCGTCACCGTCGAGACCTGCCCGCACTTCCTGACCCTGACGGCCGAGGAAGTGCCCGACGGCGCCACCGAGTTCAAATGCTGCCCGCCCATCCGCGAGGCGGCCAACCAGGACGCGCTCTGGGCGGCGCTGGCCGACGGGACCGTCGACTGCGTGGTCTCCGACCACTCGCCCTGCACCGCCGACCTCAAGGTGCCCGACTTCGCCAGGGCGTGGGGCGGCATCTCCTCCCTCCAGCTGGGCCTGCCCGCCGTGTGGACCGCGGCCCGGCGGCGCGGGCACACCCTGCACGACGTGGCCCGCTGGATGGCCGGCGCCCCCGCCGCGCTGGCGGGCCTGGCCGCCAAGGGCACCATCGCACCGGGGAAGGACGCCGACTTCGCCGTCCTCGCCCCCGACGAGACCTTCACGGTCGACCCCGCCGCGCTCCACCACCGCAACCCCGTCACCGCCTACGCGGGCCGGACCCTGCGGGGGGTCGTACGGTCCACCTGGCTGCGCGGCCGCAAGATCGCCGACCATGGCACCCCCCTGACCGAACCCACCGGCCGACTCCTGGAGCGCGCATGAGCACGAGTGGCATACCCGGCAACTCCGCTTCCACCGGCACCTTCTTCACCGGCACCCCCTTCACCGGCACCTCCTTCACCGGCGACGCGGAGCCCTACTCCGGCGGCGACCCCTACGCCGACTACCGGACGGCCCCCCTCTCCGGCCTGCCCTTCACCCGTCTCCCCGACCTCGCCGACCGGCGGCTCGGCGCCGGTGTGATCGCCGCCAACGACGAGTTCTTCGCCGAGCGCGAGAACCTCATCGAGCCGGGCCCCGCCCGCTTCGACCCCCACCACTTCGGGCACAAGGGCAAGGTCATGGACGGCTGGGAGACCCGCCGCCGGCGCGGCACCGGCGCCGAGCGCCCGCACCCCGCGGACGAGGACCACGACTGGGCGCTGATCCGGCTCGGCGTACCGGGCGTCGTCCACGGCATCGTCGTCGACACCGCCCACTTCCGGGGCAACCACCCCCAGTCCGTCAGCGTCGAGGCCACCGCGCTGCCCGGCACCCCGTCGCCGCGCGAACTGCTCGCCGACGACGTGACGTGGACGACCCTCGTCCCGCGCACCCCCGTCGGCGGCCACGCCGCCAACGGCTTCCGCGTCGAGTGCCGGCAGCGCTTCACCCACCTGCGGCTCAACCAGCACCCCGACGGCGGCATCGCCCGGCTGCGCGTCCACGGCGAGGCCGCCCCCGACCCGGTCTGGCTCGCGGCGCTGGGCACCTTCGACCTCGCCGCCCTGGAGAACGGCGGGCACGTCGAGGACGCCTCGGACCGTTTCTACTCCTCGCCGGACAACAGCATCCACCCCGGCCGCTCCCGCAAGATGGACGACGGCTGGGAGACGCGCCGCCGTCGCGACAGAGGCCACGACTGGGTGCGCTACCGCCTCACCGGCCAGTCGGTCCTACGGGCCGTCGAGATCGACACCGGCTGCTACAAGGGCAACGCGGCGGGCTGGGCCGCCCTGTCCGTGCTCGACGCCACCACGGGAGCCGACCCCGCCGACCACACCACGGGCTGGAGCGAGCTGCTGCCGCGCACCCGCCTGCAGCCCGACACCGTCCACCGCTTCCCGCTGGCCGAAGCCCCCACCGCCACGCACGTACGGATCGACATCTACCCCGACGGGGGCATCGCCCGCCTGCGCGTCCACGGCTCGCTGACCGAGGAGGGCGCGGGACGGCTGCGGCTCTGAGGGCCCTACACCGCGGGCGGTCCGGCCAGCGTGTTCCAGAACATCGACTCGTACTCCTGGAGCAGCCGGCCGTAGCGGTGCGCCAGGCGCTCCGACAGCCGGCCGTCCACCAGCCCCTCGGCCACGGCGGCCAGTGCCTTCTCCGTGCCCTGCGGGTCGGGCCCGGCGAAGAAGTCGAAGAAGCCGCACGCCTCGTCGTCGAAGCCGTAGTGGACGCGCAGGGCCTCGCCGACGGTGGCGCAGTAGCCGCCCCACGCGGCGAAGTTGGCGGTGAGCGCCACCACCGCGTCCACCGGCTCGGCCCCCAGGGCCAGCCAGGCGACGTACGCCGGGTAGGTCTGGCACCCGGCCCGCGGCTCATGGGCCCCGGCCGCCTCCTCGTCCAGCCCGCAGGCGGCCGCGAGCGGGGTCAGCAGGTCGAGGGCGAGGCTCTCGCCATGGGCGAGGTGGGCGAAGAAGTGGGCGACGGCGCTGTCGTGCCGGCCGGTCGCGCGCGTCGCGAGGTGCTCGAAGCTCCGCCGGTCGGCGGCGATGACGTGGCGCTGTTCCAGGGCGAGGGCGGCGACGGCCGCCCGGGGCGCCTCGCCCGCGGCGATCAGGGGGACGAGGCGGTTGGAGCCGGGCGGGAGGCTGCGGACGGCGTCGTCGAGGACGTCCCGGGCTGTACGGGCCATGCGGCCAGGGTATCCACGGGCGGCTACTCCGCCCCGCCGAGATAGAAGAGAAGGAAGAAGAAGGCCACGATGAAGTGGACGGCGACGAGGTAGATGAAGACCCGGACCGTCATGCCCATCGGGGCCCGGTCCTCCTCCACGTAGTCGTCCTTCGCGTTGTCGCTCATGGCATTGCCCTCCGGGTCGGTGCCGAGCCGCCGAGACACAGCCCGGCGGCGCCGCTCTGCATCAGCGTGTGCATGAACAGAAGATCCACTCCCTCGCGGGACGCGGCCGCGATGCGGTGGGGGGTGAGGGAGTCGAAGTGGGCGGCGTCCCCCGCGTCGAGCAGATGGGTGCTCTCGCCGAGGGTCAGCCGCAGCCGCCCGCCGGTGACGTAGAGCCACTCCTCGCCCGGGTGCACCCGCACCAGGTCCTCCTGGCCGCCCGGGCCCTGCGGGACGTGCAGCCGCAGCGCCTGCATGGCCCGGCCGGAGCCGCCGGCCCGCCAGTACGTCCAGCCGCCCGCCTCCTGCGCCTCCATGCGGTCCGCGCGTACGATCGGATCACGCTGCTCGGGCAATTCGCCCAGCAGGTCGGATACGGTCGTCCCGTACGTGCGTGCCAGCGCGAGCAGCATCGGCAGCGACGGGGTCCGCTGCCCGGTCTCCAGCCGGGAGAGGTGGGCGGGCGAGAGCCCGGCCCGTGCCGCGGCGGCTTCCAGGGTCAACCCGCTGCGCTTGCGCAGGGCGCGCAACTGTGGGGCCACGGCGGGCAGATCGTCTCCACTCATGGTTCCGGTATAAGCCCGGTCGTGCCTCTGGGGCAAAAGTTTTGCCTCTCGGGCAAATTCCTCGCTCGTTACCCTTGGTAACTCTCTCGTTCCACCCGGTGCGGCGGCCGATCGCGGTAAACGTCAGGGAAACATCAAGATTTGGCATTGACATGACATGCGCTACGCGCGTCATGCTGGTGACATGACAAACCCCCCTCGCCTGGCCCGTTTCGCGGCCCTCGCCGCCCTGGCCTCCACGCTCCTGGTCGGTACCCCGGCCGTCGCCGCCACGCCGACCGCCGCCGGGACCCCGGCCGTGGTCGCGTCCGTCAAGACCGTCGGCGACATCTGCTACTCCGACCTGCCGTCCCAGGCCCATGACACCCTGAACTTGATCGACAAGGGCGGCCCGTTCCCGTACCCGAAGGACGGCACGGTCTTCTCCAACCGCGAGGGCGTCCTGCCGAAGCACAACAGCGGCTACTACCACGAGTACACCGTGAAGACCCCGGGCTCCCCGGACCGCGGTGCCCGACGGATCGTCACCGGCGAGAAGACGCACGAGGACTACTACACCGGCGACCACTACGCGACCTTCGACCTGGTCGACTTCACCTGCTGAGTGCGCTCTCGTCCCACATGGGTCCCGCTGCCTCCCTGGCGGCGGGGCCCTTTGCTTTCCGTTCTCCCGAATTGCCTTCCGTTCTCCCGAACGTGCCACGGGTCCGCGGTCGCCGTCGTCGGACCGGGGCCGATTGTCAGCGGGTCCCGCTACCGTTTTGGTGAGGCACGACACCCAGGCACTTCGAGAAGGGCGGCGAACTTCCGTGTACCGGTGGGAGATCACCCGGGCCGCGCTGGCCCAGCGCGTCGTGGCCCAGGTCCGTGGCGACAGCTACGACCAGGCCGCGTCGACGGCGGGCACCCTGCTCTCCGCCGGGATCACGAGCCTGGAGATATCCCTCGCGACCCCCTTCGCCCTGGAGGCCGTCACCACGCTGGCCCACGAGGTCGGCGAGGAGGGCATCATCGGCGCCGGGGCGGTCCTGGACGCGCCCTCCGCCCGGATGGCCATCGACGCAGGCGCCCGCTTCCTGGCTTCGCCGGGCCTCGACGCCGGCGTCATCCGCACCGGCCACCGCTACGGCGTGCCGGTCTTCCCGGGCGTCGCGACGCCGACCGAGTTGGTGCGCGCCCTGGAGCTGGGCGCCGACGCGCTCAAGCTGTTCCCCGCCGTGGGCCGGCATCCCGAGTGGGTCGGGGCGGTGCGGGCCGAGCTGCCGCAGGCGGCGCTCGTGCCCAGCGGCGGGATATCCGTCGACAGTGCCCCCGACTGGATCGCGGCGGGGGCCGTGGCCTGCGGCATGGGCGCCGAACTCTCCGACGGCGACCGGGACTCGGTCGCCAAGCGCGCCGGGGAGCTCCTCGGCCGCCTGGCGGAGGCGGGCCACCGCTGCGGCTGACGTCCCTCCAACTCCCGGACGGGGCATCCCCCTTGCGGCTCCTCCTCACGGCCGATGCCCCCTCACCGTACGCTCCCGTACGGTGGGGGCAGCCGACGGACGACCGGAGTGCGCCTCCGGCGCCCGTACCGAGCGATCTCCGACGACCAGGGGGTAGCGCCATGGGAGCCACGACGGACACGCGGAACGGCATAGTCGACCTGGCGGCGATGGGGGCCGACTTCGCCCGCGACCCGTACAGCGTCTACGCGAAGCTGCGCGAGCAGGGGCCGGTGCACCGGGTGCGGATGCCCGAGGGCGCGATCTGCTGGCTCGTGGTCGGCTACGACGAGGTGCGCGCCACCCTCAACGACCCCCGGCTGACGAAGGACTGGGACCGGGCCTCGGGCGACCTCGGCCTGCCGCGGATCGCCTCCGGCCCGCACATGCTCATCGTCGACGCGCCGCGCCACAGCCGCCTGCGCCGGCTCGTCGCCAAGGAGTTCACCGCCCGGCGCGTCGAGGCCCTGGCCCCGCGCGTGCAGGAGCTCACCGACGGGTTCCTGGACGCGATGCTGGCCGGCCCGGACCGCCGTGCCGACCTCGTCGACGCCCTGTCCTTCCCCCTGCCCATCAGCGTCATCTGCGAGCTCCTGGGCGTCCCGGACCTCGACCGGCAGTCCTTCCGCCGCTGGTCGAACACCGCCATCGGCTCCGACCCGTCCCCGGTGAAGGCGCAGGCGGCCGGAAACATCGCCGCCTACCTCGCCGAACTGGTCGCCGCCAAGCGCGAACGGCCCGGCGGGGACCTGCTGAGCGCACTGATCCGCACCACGGACGAGGACGGCGGCCGGCTCTCGCCCGAGGAGCTCCTGGGCATGGCGTGGGTCCTGCTGGTCGCCGGCCACGAGACGACCGTGAACCTCATCTCCAACGGCGTCCTCGCCCTGCTCAGCCACCCCCGCCAGCTCGCCGACCTGCGGGCGGATCTCGGGCTGCTCGACAACGCCGTCGAGGAGATGCTGCGCTACGACGGACCGGTGGAGACCTCCACGTACCGCTTCACCACCGAACCCGTCGAGATCGGCGGCACGCTGCTGCCGGGCGGCGGCGAGCTCGTGCTCGCCGTCATCGCCGACGCCGACCACGACCCGGCCCGCTTCCCCGAGCCCGGCCGCTTCGACATCCACCGCGACGCCCGCGGTCACGTCGCCTTCGGGCACGGCATCCACTACTGCGTGGGCGCCCCGCTGGCCCGGCTGGAGGCGAAGATCGCCATCCGCTCGCTGCTGGAGCGCTGCCCGGACCTCGCCCTGGACGCCCACCCGGCGTCCCTGGCCTGGCGCGAGGGCCTGCTGATGCGGGGCCCGCACCGCCTGCCCGTCCGGTTCTGACCGTACCGGCGCCGACCGGCGGGGGCCCACGGCCGGGCCCGCCAGGAGGCCACCGCCGGCCCGCGACCCACGCCCGCATATGTCAGGACAACCGGACCTCCGGACTTCCCGTCATCAGGTCCCGGGGCTACGCTCCCTCCGTGGCGAAGCATCGACCCCTCCAGTTCTCCCTCGACCGCAGCAGCCCGGTCCCGCTCTACTTCCAGCTGTCCCAGCAGCTCGAGGCCGCCATCGAGCGCGGCGAGCTCGCCCCCGGCAGCCTGCTCGGCAACGAGATCGAGCTCGCCGGGCGGCTGGGCCTGTCCCGGCCCACGGTCCGCCAGGCCATCCAGTCGCTGGTCGACAAGGGCCTGCTCGTACGCCGCCGCGGCGTGGGCACCCAGGTCGTGCACAGCCAGGTCCGGCGCCCGCTGGAGCTGAGCAGCCTCTACGACGACCTGGAGGCGGCCGGCCAGCGGCCCGCCACCCGCGTGCTGCGCCACGCCGTCGAGCCCGCCACCGCACGCGTCGCCGCCGCCCTCGGGGTCACCGAGGGCACGGACGTGGTGGTCGTCGAGCGGCTGCGCCTCTCGCACGGCGAGCCGATGGCGCGGCTGACCAACCACCTCCCGGCCGGCCTGCTCGACCTCGAGGACGACACGCTGGAGGGGACCGGCCTCTACCGCCTGATGCGCCTCGCCGGCATCACCCTGCACAGCGCCCGCCAGACCGTCGGCGCCCGCGCCGCCACCGCCGCCGAGGGCGAGCTGCTGGCCGAGCCGGAGGGCGCGCCGCTGCTGACGATGGAGCGCACGACCTTCGACGACACCGGCCGTGCGGTGGAGTTCGGATCGCATCTGTACCGTGCCTCCCGGTACTCCTTCGACTTCCAGCTCCTGGCACGTCCATGACGGAGCGCCGACCTGTCAGGGCATAAGAATGTACTGACAAAGTCTTGACGTGGTGTGTCGCCCGCCACTACAAATCCACCCACAGCGTGAGCGACGCGCGACGAACAAGGAATGCAGCCCCGCACGGCACCGCCGACGCCCCGGCCGACAGCGGTGACGGATGGTGACGGATACTTGGGCGGTTGGGTCTGTGATCGGGACCCGGCCGCACCGTGACAGACAGTGGAAGGGCAAGTCCTCGTGGCAAGGGTTCGGACAGGCGTACGTGCGGTGAGCGCCGTGCTGGCAGCGGTGCTCGGCGCCACACTGGCGGGGTGCAGCAGCACGGGCGGCAAGCGCGCCGAGGAGCGGGCCGCCAAGGCCGCCCAGGGGCGGGCCGCGGTCGACACCCCCCGGTGGACCTTCGCGATGGTCACCCACTCGGGCGATGGCGACACCTTCTGGGACATCGTGCAGAGCGGTGCCAAGCAGGCGGCCGCCAAGGACAACATCAAATTCCTCTACGCGCACGACCCGGAGGGGAACAAGCAGGCGCAGAACGTCCAGGCCATGATCGACCAGAAGGTCGACGGCCTGATCGTCACCCTCGCCAAGCCCGACGCCATGAAGGACGTCGTCGCCAAGGCGAAGAAGGCCGGCATCCCGGTGATCACCGTGAACTCGGGCTCCGAGAAGTCCAAGGACTTCGGAGCGCTCACCCACATCGGCCAGGACGAGACGATCGCCGGCGAGGCCGTCGGCGAGCAGCTCAACCAGCGCGGGAAGAAGAAGGCCGTCTGCGTCCTGCACGAGCAGGGCAACGTCGGCCACGAGCAGCGCTGCGAGGGCGTGAAGAAGTCCTTCAAGGGCGACCTGCAGAACCTCTACGTCGAGGGCACCAACATGCCCAACGTGCAGTCGTCCATCGAGGCGAAGCTGCAGTCCGACAAGGACATCGACGCGGTCGTCACCCTCGGCGCCCCCTTCGCCCCCACCGCCGTCAAGGCCGCCCAGCAGGCCGGCAGCAAGGCCGAGGTCGACACCTTCGACCTCAACGCCAAGGTCGCCGAGGCCCTCCAGGCCGGCACCCTCGGCTTCGCCGTCGACCAGGACCCCTACCTCCAGGGCTACGAGGCGGTCGACCTGCTGTGGCTCTACCGCTACAACCGCGACATGCTCGGCGGCGGCCGCCCGGTCCTGACCGGCCCGCAGATCGTCACCAAGGACGACGCCAAGACCCTGGCCGAGTACACCAAGCGGGGCACACGATGAGCGCACCCGCCACGGCCCCCGTCCAGGACGCGCCCGACGAGCGGCTGGTGAGCCGCTCGTACCTGCGCCGCATGCTCGGCCGCCCCGAGCTGGGCGCGGTCGTCGGCGCCGCCGCCGTCTTCGTCTTCTTCTCGTTCGTGGCCGACAGCTTCCTGCAGGCCTCCAGCCTGTCCACGGTGCTGTACGCGTCCTCGACGATCGGCATCATGGCCGTGCCGGTGGCGCTGCTGATGATCGGCGGGGAGTTCGACCTGTCGACCGGCGTCATGGTGACGACCTCGGCCCTGGTCTCGTCGATGTTCAGCTACCAGATGACGGCGAACGTCTGGGTGGGCGTGGGGGTCTCCCTCCTCACCACCCTGGCGATCGGCTTCTTCAACGGCTTCATGCTGACGCGCACCAAGCTGCCGAGCTTCATCATCACGCTCGGCACGTTCCTGATGCTGACGGGCCTCAACCTGGGCTTCACCAAGCTCATCAGCGGCACGGTCTCCACCAAGACGATCGGGGACATGGAGGGCTTCGAGTCCGCCCGGAAGGTCTTCGCCTCCCATCTGACGATCGGCGGCGTGGACCTCCAGGTCACGATCCTGTGGTGGTTCGGCCTCGTGGCGCTGGCCACCTGGATCCTGCTCCGCACCCGCGTGGGCAACTGGATCTTCGCGGTCGGCGGCGGCGCGGACGCGGCCCGCGCGGTCGGCGTCCCCGTCAACCGCACCAAGATCGGCCTGTACATGGCCGTGTCGTTCTGCGCCTGGATCTCGGGCCAGCACCTGCTCATGTCCTACGACGTCGTCCAGTCGGGCGAGGGCGTCGGCAACGAGTTCCTCTACATCATCGCGGCCGTCATCGGCGGCTGCCTGATGACCGGCGGCTACGGCTCGGCCATCGGGTCCGCGGTCGGCGCGTTCATCTTCGGCATGACCAGCAAGGGCATCGTGTACGCGCAGTGGAACCCGGACTGGTTCAAGTTCTTCCTCGGCGCCATGCTGCTCCTGGCGACCCTGCTGAACGCCTGGGTCCGTAAGCGCGCGGAGGCGACCAAGTGACAGCTCTCGTCAAGCTCACGGACGTGAGCAAGTACTACGGCAACATCCGCGCGCTCGAGGGCGTCTCCCTGGAGGTCCACGGCGGCGAGATCACCTGTGTGCTGGGTGACAACGGCGCGGGCAAGTCCACACTGATCAAGATCATCGCGGGTCTGCACCAGCACGACGCGGGCTCCTTCGAGATCGAGGGCGAGGAGGCGAAGCTCGCCTCGCCCCGGGAGGCCCTGGGCCGCGGCATCGCCACGGTCTACCAGGACCTCGCCGTCGTCCCCCTGATGCCGGTGTGGCGCAACTTCTTCCTCGGCTCCGAGCCGACGAAGGGGGCGGGCCCCTTCAAGCGCCTCGACGTCCAGCGGATGCGCGAGACGACCCGTGCGGAGCTGCTGCGCATGGGCATCGACCTCCGCGACGTCGACCAGCCCATCGGCACGCTGTCCGGCGGTGAGCGCCAGTGCGTGGCGATCGCCCGCGCCGTCTACTTCGGCGCGAAGGTCCTCGTCCTGGACGAGCCCACGGCGGCGCTCGGCGTCAAGCAGTCGGGTGTGGTCCTGAAGTACGTCGCCGCCGCCCGCGACGCGGGCCTGGGCGTGGTCCTGATCACCCACAACCCGCACCACGCGTATCTGGTCGGTGACCGCTTCGTGCTGCTCAAGCGCGGGGCGATGGCGGGCAGCCACCCGAAGTCGGGGATCGCGCTCGACGAGCTCACGCGGCAGATGGCCGGTGGCAGTGAGCTCGATCAGCTCAGCCATGAGTTGGAGCGGGCGCCGGGGCCGGATGTGATCGGTGGCAAGCCGGTGGGCTCCGACGGGGGCGGTGACTGACGGATCCGGTGCGCCCGGCACCGGGGGTGCCGCTTCGGGTGCGGGTCCGCTGCCCGGTTGTGCCCACCCTCCCCCAGCTACCGCTGGGAGGTGCCCCCAGCCCAGCGGGACGATTGCCCACAACCAGCTCACCTGCACCGTTGTGCGGCGGACCGTACCGGTGAGGCACAATCGGCGACGACCGTAGATACGAGGCCCCGGCCTCCTGAGACCACTGCAGGGACATCGACTCGTGCGAGCACGCACCGGCAGCGCCCGTAGAACCGCCAGGCCCCACGCAGTGGTGGAGGTGTCGCGATGAGCATGTACCGCGAGCGGGTGTACCGGGGCACCGGAAGAGCGACCGTGCTGCGCACGACCGGCACGCGCGAGCGCCGCTCGCACCTCACCGCGCCCCGCGTCCCCACCGTCGGCATCGACATCGGCGGCACCAAGGTGATGGCGGGCGTCGTCGACGCCGACGGCAACATCCTGGAGAAGCTCCGCACGGAGACCCCGGACAAGTCCAAGAGCCCCAAGGTCGTCGAGGACACGATCACCGAGCTGGTCCTCGACCTCTCCGACCGCCACGACGTCCACGCCGTCGGCATCGGCGCCGCGGGCTGGGTCGACGCCGACCGCAACCGCGTCCTGTTCGCCCCGCACCTGTCCTGGCGCAACGAGCCGCTGCGCGACCGCCTGGCCGGCCGCCTCGCCGTCCCGGTCATGGTCGACAACGACGCCAACACCGCCGCCTGGGCGGAGTGGCGCTTCGGCGCGGGCCGCGGCGAGGACCACCTGGTCATGATCACTCTGGGTACGGGCATCGGCGGTGCCATCCTCGAGGACGGCCAGGTCAAGCGGGGCAAGTTCGGCGTCGCCGGCGAGTTCGGCCATATGCAGGTCGTCCCCGGCGGCCACCGCTGCCCCTGCGGCAACCGCGGCTGCTGGGAGCAGTACAGCTCCGGCAACGCCCTGGTCCGCGAGGCCCGTGAGCTGGCGGCCGCGGAGTCCCCGGTCGCGTACGGGATCATCGACCGCGTCGGCGGCAACGTCCCCGAGATCACCGGCCCGCTGATCACGGAGCTGGCCCGCGAGGGCGACGCCATGTGCGTCGAGCTCCTCCAGGACATCGGCCAGTGGCTCGGCGTGGGCATCGCCAACCTCGCCGCCGCCCTCGACCCCTCCTGCTTCGTCATCGGCGGAGGCGTCAGCGCCGCCGACGACCTGCTGATCGGCCCGGCCCGGGAGGCGTTCCGCCGCCACCTCACCGGCCGCGGCTACCGCCCGGAGGCCCGCATCGTCAAGGCACAGCTGGGCCCCGAGGCCGGCATGGTCGGCGCCGCCGACCTGGCCCGCCTCGTCGCCCGCCGCTTCCGCCGCGCCAACCGGCGCCGCGTCGAGCGCTACGAACGGTACGCACGGGCGGGCCGGGGATGAGCATCATGGAACACAGCGCACCCACCGCCCCCGCGGAGGAGCCCGGCGGCCGCGACGGCGGCCGGGGCGACGGCACGGGCGGTGGCCGTACGAGCCGCCGCTGGGTCAAGCCGGTCGTCATCTTCCTGCTCATCGCCATCCCCGCCGGCTACCTCTACATCTCCGCGATGCAGAGCCGCAGCGGCAGCACCACCAAGCGGCAGGAGGCCGTCTCCAAGGGGCTGGAGGAGGGCTGGCCCTCCAAGGTCCAGCGCCGCATCTACGGGATGACGGTGCCCGCCTACGCCACCGACGTCGCCCACTACGAAACCAACTCCTGGCGCTCCAGCTCGCTGTACCTGCAGTTCACGACCACGCGCAAGAAGTTCGACAAGTGGCTCAAGCAGGTCGGCACCAACCCCGCCGCCCTCCAGGACGGCCGGATCACCATCGACGAGGACGAGGCGGCGACGGTCGGCTGGGAGTTCGGCAGCGGTCACCACTGGAAGGGCACGGTCCGCGAGCAGGACAAGCCCAAGCCGAACTTTCAGATCACCGCCAACATGGACAACCCGGACCACCCCCAGGTCTTCGTCATCTCCACCACGACCCCCTGAACCGGTTCCGCCGCGACGGCGGATAGCGTGGCGCGGGTGAGCGAGCAGCAGACCCCTTCCCTCCAGCACCGGTTCGACGGGCCCGAGGACGGCCCCGTACTCGTCCTCGGCCCCGCCCTGGGCACCACCTGGCACATGTGGGACCGCCAGATACCGGAGCTGACCCGGCACTGGCGCGTCCTGCGCTTCGACCTCCCCGGTCACGGCGGCGCCCCCGCCCAGCCCGCCGCCACCGTCGGCGAGCTCGCCGACCGGCTGCTGGCCACCCTCGACCGGCTCGGCGTCGAACGCTTCGGGTACGTGGGCTGCTGCGTCTCCGGTGCCGTCGGCACCGACCTCGCCCTGCGCCATCCGCACCGGCTCGCCTCGCTGGCCGTGGTCGGCTCCGCCGCGCACTTCGCGGGCGCCGACAGCTGGGGGGCCCGCGCCGGCGAGGTCCGCGCGAACGGGCTGGAGCCGGTGGCCCGGTCGGCGCCCGAGCGCTGGTTCACCTCCGCCTTCGCGGGCGGGCAGCCCGCGATCGTGGACTGGGCCGTCCAGATGGTCCGTACGACCGACCTCCACTGCTACGCCGCCTCCTGCGAGGCCCTCGCCACCTTCGACGCACGGGCGGGGCTGGGCCGGATCGGCGCCCCCACGCTGGTGATCGTCGGTGCCGAGGACCAGGTGACCCCGGCCGCCGAGGCCCGGGTGCTGGTCGCCGGGATCCACGACGCCCGCCTGGCCGTGGTGCCCGCGGCCCGGCACCTCACGCCGGTCGAGCAGCCGGCCGCCGTGACCGATCTGCTGGTCCGCCACTTCTCGGCCCCCTGGCAGCCCGCCGCCGGGCCTCAGCCGTCCGTGCCGGGCGGGTCGTTCGGGGCGCCGGAGCCCGCTGTCGCGTCCGCCCCGGCCGGAACGTTCGGCGCGCCGGAGCCCGCTGCCGCCGCCACCGCTCCCGCACCCGCCCCCGCCGGATCACAGCCGTCCGCGCCGTCAGTACCGTCCGTGCCGGGCGGACCCTTCGCGGCGACGCAGCCGGCCGCCGTCGCCGAGCCCCGGGCCGCCTCGGCCCCGGCCCCCGAAGCGGCCCCGAAGGCCGATTCCCCGGAACCGGACCGGGGCGCGAACCCCTTCGCCGCGGCCGGGCACCTGCCGGCCTCCGCGGGCGCCAACCCGTACGCGGCCCCGGGGAACACCAACCCCTACGCGACCACCCCCGCCCCGGCACCCGGCCCCGCCCCGGACACCGACGCCCATGCGACGGGCGTCCGGATCCGTCGCGAGGTGCTCGGCGAGGAGAACGGGAGCCGGCCCGGCCCGGACGGCTTCGGTGCCGAGTACGACGACTTCGTCACCCGCGTGGCATGGGGCGGCACGTGGGCGCGCCCCGGGCTCGACCGGCGCACCCGCTTCCTGCTCACCCTGACCGCCCTGACCACGGCCGGCCACCTCGAGGAGCTGGCCCGGTACGTCCGGGCCGCCCTGCGCGACGGTGTCACCGCCGACGAGGTCAAGGAAACGTTGCTGCACACCGCCCTCTACTGCGGTCTGCCGGCGGCGGGCGCCGCCTTCGCGGTGGCCGAGCGCGTCGTCGCGGCGGAGGGCGGCGACGCGCGGTAGGGCGCGGCGGCGCGCAGACGCGGCGCGGGGGCGCGTAGCAAGATGGGGCCATGAAGCTGACCAAGCAGAGTCATGCCTGCGTCCGTCTGGAGAAGGACGGCCGCACGCTCGTCATCGACCCCGGAGGGTTCAGCGAGGAGGACGCGGCCGTCGGCGCGGACGCCGTCCTCGTCACCCACGAGCACCCCGACCACTTCGACGAGAACCGGCTGCGGGCCGGTCTGGAGGCCAACCCGGCCGCGGAGCTGTGGACGCTGCGCAGCGTCGCCGAGCGGATCTCGGCCGCCTTCCCCGGCCGGGTGCACACGGTCGGCGAGGGCGACACCTTCACGGCCGCGGGCTTCGACGTCCAGGTGCACGGGCAGCTGCACGCCGTGATCCACCCGGACATCCCGCGGATCACCAACGTCGGCTACCTCGTGGACGGTTCGGTCTTCCACCCCGGCGACGCGCTGACCCTGCCGGGGCAGCCGGTCGAGACGCTGATGGTCCCGGTCATGGCCCCCTGGAACAAGGTCTCCGAGATCATCGACTACGTCCGGGAGATCAAGCCCCGGCGGGCGATCGACATCCACGACGCGCTGCTGACGGACCTCGCGCGGCCCGTCTACGACCGGATGCTGGGCCCGGACGGCCCCGGCGTCGGGGGAGCGGACCACTCCAGGATGGCGGCCGGCCAGAGCATCGACCTTTGACTGTCAGAGGTGGCCGTTAGGGTGGCCGCATGCGCATCGCCACCTGGAACGTGAACTCGATCACCGCCCGTCTCCCCAGGCTGCTGGCCTGGCTGGAGAGCAGCGGCACGGACGTCCTGTGCATCCAGGAGACCAAGTGCACCGCCGAGCAGTTCCCCACCGAGGCGCTCCGCGAGCTCGGCTATGAGTCCGCGGTTCACGCCACCGGGCGGTGGAACGGCGTGGCGCTGGTCTCCCGGGTCGGCCTGGACGGCGTGGTCACGGGCCTGCCTGGCGGGCCCGACTACGAAGGTGCGCAGGAGCCGCGGGCGATCTCCGCGGACTGCGGGCCCGTCCGTGTCTGGTCGGTGTACGTGCCCAACGGCCGCGAGGTCGGCCACAACCACTACACCTACAAGCTCCGCTGGCTGGAGTCGCTGCGCGACGCCGTCGCGGTGGACGCGGCGGGGGAGCGGCCGTTCGCCGTCCTCGGCGACTTCAACATCGCCCCGACCGACGAGGACGTCTACGACCCCTCGGTCTTCGAGGGCGCCACGCACGTCACGCCCGCCGAGCGTGCCGCCCTCGCCGCCCTCCGCGACGCCGGCCTGTCCGACATCGTGCCGCGCCCCCTGAAGTACGACCGTCCGTACACCTACTGGGACTACCGCCAGCTGTGCTTCCCCAAGAACCGGGGCATGCGCATCGACCTGGTCTACGGCAACGCCCCCTTCGCCAAGGCCGGCCAGGACGCCTTCGTCGACCGCGAGGAGCGCAAGGGCAAGGGCGCCTCGGACCACGCCCCGGTCGTCGTCGACCTCGACGTCTGACGGCCCCGGCGCCCCCGGCCTAGCCGAGCGTCGGGATGAGGTGCCGGCCGTAGGCGTCGATGGTGCTCTCCTTCGCGTCGTGCATCGCGTAGACGGCGAACTGGTCAACCCCCAGCTCGCGCAGCCGCTCCAGCCGCTCCCGGTGCGCCTCCACGGGACCGAGGAGGCAGAAGCGGTCCACGATCGCGTCGGGCACGAAGTCGGTGGAGGGGTTCCCGGCGCGCCCGTGGTGGCTGTAGTCGTAGCCCTGCCGCTGCTCGATGTACGAGGTGAGCACCTCGGGCACCAGGCCGGAGTGCGCGCCGTAGCGGCTGACCAGGTCGGCGACGTGGTTGCCGACCATGCCGCCGAACCAGCGGCACTGCTCGCGCGCGTGCGCCAGGTCGTCCCCGACGTAGGCGGGGGCGGCCACGCAGATCGTGACCGAGGACGGGTCGCGGCCCGCCTCGGCGGCGGCGGTGCGCACGGCCTTGATCATCCACTCCGTCAGATACGGGTCGGCGAGCTGGAGGATGAAGCCGTCGGCCTCGCGGCCGGCCAGGGCCAGGGCCTTGGGTCCGTACGCGGCCATCCACACCGGCAGCCTTCCCTCGCCGACCCAGCCCAGCTTCAGGGTCTTGCCGTCCACCTGTGTCTCCCGGCCCTCGGCCAGGTCGCGGATGACGCGCATCGCTTCGCTGAGGGTGGCGAGGGTGTTGGGCTTGCGCCCGGCGACCCGCATCGCCGAGTCGCCGCGGCCGATGCCGCACACCGTGCGGTTGCCGAACATGTCGTTGAGGGTGGCGAAGGTGGAGGCGGTGACCTCCGGGCTGCGGGTGGAGGGGTTGGTGACCATGGGGCCGACCATGAGTCGTTCGGTGTGTTCCAGGATGCGGCTGTAGATGACGAAGGGCTCCTGCCACAGCACGGCGGAGTCGAAGGTCCAGCCGTAGCGGAAGCCGGCCCCCTCGGCGCGGCGCATCAGGTCGATGACGGCGGAGGCGGGCGGGTCGGTCTGCAGGACGAGGCCGAAGTCCACGGTACGGGGTGCTCCTTACACGAGTTACGCCAGGTACTGACAGGTCGAGCGGGGCAGGTAGCGTCCGTGTCCCGCCCGGCCGGTGAACCGCCTCCGGTCGAGGACGGTCTCTCCGCGGCACAGGACGGTCTCCACCTGTCCGGTGATCCGCTTGCCCTCGTAGGCCGAGTAGTCGACGTTCATGTGGTGGGTCGCGGCCGAGATCGTCTGCTCGGCGTGGGGGTCGTAGACCACGATGTCCGCGTCGCAGCCCGGCGCGATGGTGCCCTTGCGCGGGGCGAGCCCGAACATCCGGGCGGGGGCGGCGCAGGCGATCTCGATCCAGCGGCGGCGGGAGATATGGCCGTCGACGACGGCCTGGTGGAGCAGGTCCATGCGGTTCTCCACGCCCGGCAGGCCGTTGGGGATCTTGGAGAAGTCGCCCCGGCCCAGCTCCTTCTGTCCGGAGAAGCAGAACGGGCAGTGGTCGGTGGAGACGACCTGGAGGTCGTCGGTGCGCAGCCCGCGCCAGAGCGCCGCCTGGTGCTCCCGCGGGCGCAGCGGTGTCGAGCAGACGTACTTCGCGCCCTCGAAGCCGGGCTCGGCGAGGTTGTCCGTGGACAGGAACAGATATTGCGGGCAGGTCTCGCCGAAGACCGGCAGGTCCATGCCGCGGGCGCGGGCCAGCTCGGCCACCGCCTCCTCGGCCGAGACGTGCACGACGTACAGGGGGCTGCCGGCGACGCGGGCGAGCTGGATGGCCCGGTGGGTGGCCTCGGCCTCCAGCAGGGCCTTGCGGACCTCGCCGTGGTGGCGGGGGTCGGTCCTGCCGGCGGCGAGGGCCTGTTCGACCAGGACGTCGATGGCGATGCCGTTCTCGGCGTGCATCATGATCAGTCCGCCGTTTCCGGCGGCCCGCTGCATGGCCCGCAGGATCTGCCCGTCGTCGCTGTAGAACACGCCCGGGTAGGCCATGAACAGCTTGAACGAGGTGACGCCTTCCTCCACCAGGAGGTCCATCTCCTTCAGGGAACCCTCGTTCACATCGGAGAGGATCATGTGGAAGCCGTAGTCGACGGCGCACTGCCCGTCGGCCTTCGCGTGCCAGGTGTCCAGTCCCTGGCGCAGGGACTGCCCGCGCTGCTGCACCGCGAAGTCGACGATGGTCGTGGTGCCGCCCCACGCGGCGGCAGCGGTGCCCGTCGCGAAGGTGTCCGAGGAGGAGGTGCCGCCGAAGGGGAGGTCGAGGTGTGTGTGGGCGTCGACCCCGCCGGGCACGACGTACTTCCCCGTCGCGTCGATGGTGTGCTCCGCGCTCCAGCCGTCGGCGCAGGAACTGCCGGGCGCGGCCAGGGCGGCGACCTTGCCGTCCTCGATGAGGACGTCCGCGTGCATCTCCTCGGCGGCGGTGATGACGAGGCCACCGCTGACGATCGTTCTGGTCATGTCCGTTCCTTCGCTCCGACGGTGTTCTGCACCGTGCGCAGCGCCTCTTCGAGCGCGGCGGCGCCCTCCTCGGCCTCCGCGACGGTGAGCGACAGGGGTGGGGCGATGCGCAGGGTGTTGCCCTCGCGGCCGCCCTTGCCGACCAGCAGGCCCTGTTCGCGGGCGCGTTCGAGGGCGAGCGAGGCGGCGCGCGGGGAGGGTGAGCCGTCGTGCTCGACGAGCTCGATGCCGATCATCAGGCCGCGGCCGCGCACCTCGCGGACGACGGACAGGCCGGCCGTGATGGCACGGAGCCGCTCGATGAGGAGGCCGCCGACGCGCCGGGCGTTGCCCTGGAGGTCGTGTTCGAGCAGATAGGTGAGGTTGGCCAGGCCCGCCGCCGCGGTGACCGGGCTGCCGCCGAAGGTGGAGATGGAGTTGGCGTCGAGGCAGTTCATGACCTCGGCCCGGGCGACGACGCCGCCCAGCGCCATGCCGTTGCCGATGCCCTTGGCGAAGGTGAGCACGTCCGGCGGGCCGCTCGCGTCGTGCGCCTGCCAGCCCCAGAAGTGGTCGCCCGTGCGGCCCCAGCCGGTCTGCACCTCGTCGCTGATCCACAGGATGCCGTGCCGGTCGAGCACCTCTCGGAAGGCGGCGTAGAGACCGTCGGGCGGTGCGGTGAACCCGCCGACGCCCTGCACCGGCTCGGCGATGAGCGCGGCGACGTTGCCGTGCGTCTGGCCGAGCATGTCCTCCAGGTCCGCGACGCAGGCCTCGATGAACTCCGCGTCCGACAGCCGCGGGTAGGGCCCGCGGCCACGGATGCCGCCGTGCACGTACAGCGTCTGCAGCGGCGAGAGGCTGGTGGGCGACCAGCTGGAGTTGCCGGTGACGCCGACGGCGGAGAACGAGCGGCCGTGGTAGCCGTTGCGCATCGCCAGGATCTGGTTCGAGCGGCGGAAGGACGTGGCCAGCAGCAGGGCCGTGTCGTTGGCCTCGGTGCCGGAGGTGGTGAAGAAGACCCGGGCGTCGGGGATGCCGGACAGGGCCGCGATGCGCTCGGCCAGCTCCACCATGTGCCGGTCGAGGTAGAGGGTGGAGGTGTGCAGGATGCGGCCGGCCTGCCGGGCGACGGCCTCGGTGACCTCGGGCAGGGCGTGGGCGGTCATGGTGGTCAGGACGCCGCCGAAGAAGTCGAGGTAGCGCCGGCCGTCGGCGTCCCAGACGTAGCGGCCCTCGCCGTGGGAGAGCTCCAGCGGCTCGTCGTAGTAGACGGAGAGCCAGTCGGGCATCACCGCGCGGTGCCGGGCGCGCAGCGAGGGCTGCCCCGCGCTCACGGCCGCACCAGCCCGTCGTAGGCGTCGGGCCTGCGGTCCCGGTAGAACGCCCACTGCCGGCGCACCTCGTCGATGACGTCGAAGTCCAGGTCGCGGACCAGGAGTTCCTCCTTGGTGTCGCTGGCGAGGTCGCCGACGAACTGCCCGCGCGGGTCGACGAAGTACGACGTGCCGTAGAAGTCGTTGTCGCCGTACTCCTCCTGGCCGACGCGGTTGATGGCGGCGATGAAGTACTCGTTGGCGACCGCCGCCGCGGGCTGCTCCAGCTGCCACAGGTGGGAGGACAGGCCGCGGGAGGTGGCGGAGGGGTTGTAGACGAGCTGGGCGCCGGCGAGGCCGAGGGAGCGCCAGCCCTCGGGGAAGTGGCGGTCGTAGCAGATGTAGACGCCGACCTTGCCGACGGCGGTGTCGAAGACCGGCCAGCCGAGGTTGCCGGGCTTGAAGTAGTACTTCTCCCAGAAGCCCTTGAGCTGCGGGATGTGGTGCTTGCGGTACTTGCCGAGGTAGCTGCCGTCGGCGTCGATGACGGCGGCGGTGTTGTAGTAGAAACCGGACTGCTCGACCTCGAAGACCGGTACGACGATCACCATGCCGGTCTCGCGTGCGAGCGTCCGCATCCGCTGGACGGTGGGTCCGTCCGGGACCGGTTCGGCCCAGCGGTAGTGCTCGCTCTCCTGCACCTGGCAGAAGTAGGGGGCGTTGAAGACTTCCTGGAACCCGATCACCTTGGCGCCCTGCGCGGCCGCTGCGCGGGCGTGTTCCTCGTGCTTGGCGATCATCGACTCGGTATCGCCGGTCCAGGTCGCCTGGACCAGTGCGGCGCGGACAACGTTGGCCATGAGCTGCTCCTATGCCAGGGGCTTCCACCAGGCTGACACGCGAAGATCCGTGTGTGCATGCGACCGTAGGTCCCGTCACTCCCCGTGGCAAGACCATCGCACTTCCTGTGGAAAACCCGGGGGACATCCGGGCGTGCGCCGCCCGGGGGAGCGGCCGGCCGGGGCGGCGTCCGCGGTGGTGCCGCCCCCACCGCGGACGCCCCGGCCCGGCTCAGTGCGCCGGCCGCACCACCATCGCGGAGCCGCCGCCGCGCCGTGAGGTCTCGGCTGCCGCCAGCCAGCGCCCGTCCGGCAGGCGCTGGACACCGGTCGCGGCGCCGATCTCCGGGTTGGGCTTGAAGACGTGGCCCTTGGCCTCCAGGCGGCCGCGCAGCGGGCTGTCCCACAGGCCCGGCTCCAGCTCGGTCGTCGCCGCGTTGCGCTGGCTGGCGCGCGGCGCGGCGATCGCGTCGACGAGCGGCATCCCGCGGTCGACGTGGTTGAGCAGTGTCTGCAGCACCGTGGTGATGATCGTGGCGCCGCCGGGGGAGCCCAGGGCGAAGGCGGGCCGGCCGTCCTTCAGGACGATCGTGGGGGACATCGACGAGCGCGGGCGCTTGCCCGGGCCGGGCAGGTTGGGGTCGTGGACGCCCGGGCTGACGGGGGTGAAGGAGAAGTCGGTCAGCTCGTTGTTGAGCAGGAAGCCGCGCCCCGGCACGGTGATGCCGCTGCCGCCTGTCTGCTCGATGGTGAGGGTGTACGCGACGACGTTGCCCCACTTGTCGGCGACCGTCAGATGGGTGGTGTGCTCGCCCTCGTACGGCGTGGGGGCGGGGGTGCCGCGCGTCGTGCAGGACGGTGCGGGCCGGCGCGGGTCGCCGGGCGCCAGCGGGCTGGTCAGCACGGCGTCGTCCTTGATCAGGCAGGCGCGCGAGTCGGCGAAGGCTTGCGAGGTCAGCCCCTGGACGGGCACCTTCTCGAAGGCCGGGTCGCCGACCCAGCGGTTGCGGTCCGCGAAGGCGATCCGGCTCGCCTCGATGTAGCGGTGGAGGTACGCCTGCGGGGACAGCCGCTTGATCTCGCTGTTCTCCAGGATGTTCAGCGCCTCGGCGACGGTGGTGCCGCCCGAGGAGGAGGGGGCCATGCCGTAGACGTCCAGGCCGCGGTAGGCCGTCCGGGTGGGTTCCTGCTTCCGGGTGACGTACGCCCGCAGGTCCTTCTCGGTCAGGTCGCCGGGGCGCGCCACGCGCTGCGAGGCGGGGTCGACGGGGGGCTTGCGCACGGTCTTGACGATGTCGCGCCCGACCGGGCCCCGGTAGACGGCGTCGACGCCGTCCTTCGCCAGCAGGCCGTAGGTGCGCGCCAGGTCGGGGTTCTTCAGGGTCGAGCCCACGGCCGGGAGCTTTCCGCCCGGCAGGAACAGCTCGGCGCTGGCGGGGAAGTCCTTGAAGCGCGCCTGGTTGTCGGCGGTCTGGCGGCGGAAGGTGTCGTCGACGGTGAAGCCGTCGCGCGCCAGCCGCCGGGCCGGCTCCAGCACCTGGGCGAGCGAGCGGCTGCCCCACGAGCGCAGGGCGGTGTCCCAGGTCGCCGGGGTGCCGGGCGTGCCGACGGCGAGGCCGCTGGTGACCGCGTCGGCGAACGGCAGCGGTCTGCCCTTCTCCAGGAAGAGGTCCTTGGTCGCGCTGAGCGGCGCCCGCTCCCGGCCGTCCACGGTGGAGACCTTGCGCGTCCTGGCGTCGTAGTGGACGAAGTAGCCGCCGCCGCCGATGCCGGCGGAGTAGGGCTCGGTGACGCCGAGGGCGGCGGCGGTGGCCACCGCCGCGTCCACGGCGTTGCCGCCCTTGCGCAGCACTTCGATGCCGGCCGCCGACGCGTCCGGGTCGACGCTGGCCACCACGCCCCCGTGGCCGACGGCCACGGGGGACTTGCGCGGGGCGGTCTCCGTGGCCGGGCCGGCCCCGGAGGCCGCGGCGGGTGCCGTCAGCGCGCCCGCGAGGAGCGCGCTCGCTATGGCGAGGACGGGCAGGCTTCGGTGAGTGGTCGGTCTCGGGAGCGCCATCTGTGCCTCCATTCGGGCGAACGGGCCCCGGAGCCTACTCGCGGAGCCCGCCCGCCGACAGGGCACGCTCGGCGTCAGCGCAGCTTCGCGAGCACCGAACGGGCCATGGACTGCTCGCCCTTGGCATTGGGGTGGAAGGGCGCGGCGGGGTTCTCGGGCTGTGCGCCCTCGACCCACCGGTCGGCGGTGGGCTTGCACACATCGTGGCCCACCGTCGGGCCGTAGGTGTCGGCGAAGCGGACGTGCGCCTTGCCCGCCTGCTCCTTGAGCATCGCGTTGAGACGCTTCTCGGTGTCCCGCAGGTACGGGGTGTCACCGGCGGCGATCGGCACGGCCGGGAAGCAGCCCTGGCCGTCGTCCGGCATGATCGTCGGGTAGCCGACGAGCACGACCTTGGCGTACGGGGCGCGCTCGTGCACGGCCTTGAGGACGCGGGCGATCTTGGGCGCCGCGTCGTTGATGCGCGCGGTGAGCTGGTCCGAGCCGTCCTCGGCCGTGAACTGCTTCTTGCAGGGGGCGCCGGCCGGGTCCGTGGCGGACAGCTGGGCACAGGTGCCGATGATGGTGCCGAAGCCGATGTCGTTGCCGCCGATGCCGACGGTGACGAGCCGGGTCTGCTTGCCGAGGGCGTCGAGCTGGGGCGCGTTCGCACCCTGCGCGCGCCACATGTCGTCGGTCACCGCACCGCTGCAGCTGACGTCCTTGAAGGACTTCTGCCCCAGTTCCGCGGCGGCCAGCGAGGGGTAGTTCACGCTGGAACGCGCGCAGTCGCCGCCGGTCTGCTCGGGGATGCCCGGGCCGGAGGTGTACGAGTCGCCGAGGGCGACGTAACGGGCGCTGCCGGGCTGCTCGGTGGTGGCGACCGAGGGGGCCGCCGCCCCGGCCGTCAGCGCTGAGGCCGCGCCGAGGACCGCCAGTGCCTTTCCGTACCGCCCACCTCGTTGGCGTACGTATGCCACTACTGCCTCCGTAGACAAAAAGAGTTGTTCACCGATGATCGGCTGATCATGGCCTGGTCAGACTCGCCTCGTGGTGACTCTCTGTCAATCTCGTCACGGGCGTCCCACCCGTCCGATAATTCGACTCTTGGAGTCCAATTAGCTAGGTTGGAGTCGTGCGACTGACCAAAAGCACCGACATCGCCCTGCGCATCGCGATGCGCCTGGCCGTGGCGCCGGACGCCGGCGACGGCGCGGCGCCGACCACCCGCGAGGTGGCCGGCGCGGTCGGCGTGCCGTACACCCACGCCGCCAAGGTGGTCAGCCGGCTGCAGCACCTGGGGGTCGTCGAGGCCCGCCGGGGCCGCGGCGGCGGGCTCGCCCTGACCGAGGCCGGGCGCCGGAGTTCGGTGGGCCGGCTGGTCCGCGAGCTCGAGGGGGCCGGCGACGTCGTCGGCTGCGAGGACGAGCCGCCCTGCCCGCTGCGCGCCGCGTGCCGGCTGCGCGGCGCCCTGCGCCAGGCCCAGGAGGCGTTCTTCGCCGCCCTCGACCCGATCACCGTCGAGGAGCTGACCGGCCCGCCCACCGGCCCCGTCCTGCTGAGCCTGAGCCCACCCCCCGGAAGCTGACGCACCGCCGCCCGCGCGCGGGCGGTCACGCACACCCTTTAATGCGAATCTCAGATGCAAGTTCGATCGCCGATCGCTTGCTCCGAGGCCCGACCGTGAGGAGCCGCCGATGCTGTCCCCGAAGTCCACCGAGATCGTCCGCGCCACCCTGCCCGCGGTCGGCGGCGCGATCGGCGAGATCACGCCCCGCTTCTACGACCGCCTGTTCGCCGCCCACCCGCAGCTGCGCCGCGACCTGTTCAACCGCGGCAACCAGGCCAGCGGCGCCCAGCAGCAGGCGCTCGCCGGCGCCATCGCCGCCTTCGCCACCGCACTCGTCGAGCACCCGGACGTGCGGCCCGACGCGATGCTCGCCCGCATTGCCCACAAGCACGCCTCGCTCGGCGTCAGCCGCGAGCAGTACCCGGTCGTCCAGGAGCACCTCTTCGCCGCCATCGCCGAGGTGCTGGGCGAGGCCGTCACCCCCGAGGTCGCCGCCGCCTGGGACGAGGTCTACTGGCTGATGGCGAACGCCCTGATCGCCCTCGAGGCGCGGCTGTACGAGCGGGCGGGCGCCCTGCACGGCGCCACCTGGCGCTCGTACCGCGTCCTCGCCCGCCACCGGGAGACCGCCGACGTGGTCACCTTCGTCGTCCGCCCGTGCGAGGGCCGCCCGGTGCCCGCCGCCCGGCCCGGCCAGTACGTCTCCGTCCAGGTCACCCTGCCCGACGGCGCCCGGCAGATCCGCCAGTACAGCCTCTCCGGCCACCCGGAGGACGCCCTGCAGTTCTCCGTCAAGCGCGTCGCCGGCGACCCCGCGGGCGAGGTCTCGAACCACCTCCACGACCACGTCGCGGTGGACGACACGCTGCTCGTCAGCCACCCCTTCGGCGACGTCGCCCTGGACGACGGCGACGGGCCGCTGCTCCTGGTCTCCGCCGGCATCGGCTGCACCCCGATGACCGCGATGCTCTCCCACCTCGCCGCCACCGGCTCGACCCGGCGCGTCGTCGCCGTCCACGCCGACCGCAGCGAGGCCACCCACGCCTTCCGCGCCGAGCTGTCGCAGCTGACCGGCAAGCTCCCCGACGCCAGCGCCCACGTCTGGTACGAGCACCCCGAAGGCCCCTGGCCCGCCGAGCGCACCGGCCGCGCCGACCTGACCCGCCTCGACGTCCCGGCCGGCGCCACCGCGTACCTCTGCGGCCCGCTGCCCTTCCTGCGCGCCGCCCGCGCCCAGCTCCTCGAGGCCGGCGTGGCGGCCGCCGACATCCACTACGAGGTCTTCGGCCCCGACCTGTGGCTGGGTGCGGAGGGCTGAGGAGCCGTCAGGCGCCGGCGGCGCCGACGATCAATCGTTACCCACGCGTAACTCGCGTGCCTATTACCCCCGGTAAGCCTCCGAGGTTACTTTCGGGTCACTTGTCCCGGCAGTGCCGCCGCCCCGCACGGGGCGGCGGCACCGACGTCAGGAGTGACCCGTGCGACACCCCCGGCAGGCCCCGCGCACCACGGCCACCGTCGTCGCCTCGGCCGCGCTGCTCGCGGCCGGGGTCCTGGGCCCGGCACCCGCCGCCCGGGCGTCCTCGCCGGCCGCGCCCCCACGCGCGGCCGCGGCCGCGGGGGCGGACCTGCGCTTCACCGACATCCCCGGTTCCGGCGGCATCACCCTCAAGGGCAACGTCTTCACCCCCACCGGCGCCGACGGCTCCCGCCGCTACCCGGTGATCGTGCTGCCCACCAGCTGGGCCATGCCGCAGTTCGAATACATCGCCCAGGCCAGGAGACTCGCCGACGCCGGCTACGTCGTGGTCAGTTACACCGCACGCGGCTTCTGGCTCTCCGGCGGAAAGATCGAGACGGCCGGCCCGCCGGACGTCGCCGACGCCTCCAAGGTCATCGACTGGACGCTCGCCCACACCCCGGCCGACCCGGACCGGATCGGCATGGCCGGGATCTCCTACGGGGCGGGCATCAGCCTGCTGGCCTCCGGGTCCGACAAGCGGATCAAGGCCGTGGTGGCGATGAGCGGCTGGGCCGACCTCATCGAGTCCATCTACGGCGAGCGCACCCAGCACCGCCAGGCCGCCGAACTGCTCGGTGGCCTGGGCGCCCTGACGGGGCGACCGGGCGACGAGCTGAAGGGGATCCTCAAGGACTTCCTCGGCTCGAACCTGGCCAAGGAGAAGGAGATGCTGGAGTGGGGCGCCAAGCGCTCCCCGGCCACCCGCCTGAAGGAGATCAACGACAACGGCGCGGCCATCATGCTGGGCAACGCCTGGGGCGACTCCCTCTTCCCGCCCGGCCAGTACGCGAAGTTCTACGAACGGCTCACCGGCCCCAAGCGCCTGGAGCTGCGGCCCGGGGACCACGCCACCGCCGAGGGCACCGGACTGCTCGGCCTGCCCAACGACACCTGGAACAACGCCCACCGCTGGTTCGACCGCCACCTCAAGGGCGCCGCCAACGGCATCGACCGCGAACCGCCCGTCCAGCTGAAGCCCCGCTCCGACGGCCCCTACGAGTCCTACCCCGACTGGGCGGCCGTCGAGCGCACCCGCAAGGCCGTCCCGCTCACCGGCTCCCGGAGCATCCGCGCGAACGTCGACTCCGGGGCCAACGGCGGCACCGCCATCCTCTCGGGCGCCCTCGACCAGTTCCTGAAGCTGCCGCCGATGGTCTCCGTGCCGCTGCTGCCGCGCTCGTACGCCGCCGTGTGGCAGACCGGCCCGTACGCCGCCCCGCAGCGCGTGCGCGGCACCGTCGGGCTGCACACCACCCTCACGAGCGACAAGGAGAGCGGCACGGTCGTCGCCTATCTCTACGACGTGGGCCCCCTCGGCGTGGGCCGGCTCGTCAGCCACGCCCCGTACACCTTCCACGGCCGCACCCCCGGCACGCCCTTCGACGTGGACCTGGAGCTGTACGCGACCGCCTACGACGTCCCGGCCGGGCACCGGCTCGCGCTCGTCGTCGACACCGTGGACCCGCTGTACATCGAGCACAACCCGGCGGGCGCACGGCTGACGCTCGGACCCGGCCGGCTCTCGGTGCCCGTGCGGGACTAGGGGTGCGTCCCCGCGCCCGGCATCAGCGTGCCGGGCTCGGCGGGGGCGACCTCCACGGCCTCCGTCTTCAGGCTGCGCTTCTGCCGCTTGGCCACCCAGTTGGCGAACCAGGACAGCAGCATGCACATCCCGATGTAGATCGGGGAGATGACCATGACGACGGGGATGAACGGCAGGTCGTAGTCGAGGTTGCTGGCGATCAGCTTGCCCGCGTGCAGGAACTCCTCGTAGGTGATGAGGAAGCCGAGCGAGGTGTCCTTCAGGGCGACCACGAGCTGGCTGATGATGGTCGGCAGCATCGCGCGCAACGCCTGCGGCACCAGCACATAGGTCATCACCTGGGTCTTGTACATGCCCAGCGAGTACGCCGCCTCCCGCTGCCCGCGTTCGACGGAGTTCACGCCCGTGCGGAAGACCTCGGCGAGCACCGAGCCGTTGTAGAGCGTCAGGCCGGTGACCAGGGCCGGCAGCGGCTGGACCTTGAGCGCCACGAAGACGAAGAAGATCATGACCAGCACGGGCATGGCGCGGAAGAACTCCACCACGAGCGTGGCCAGCCAGCGCACCGGCGCGTGCACCGACAGCCGCCCGCAGGCCAGGACCGCGCCGAGCGCGAGGGAGAGGACGGCGGCGTAGGCGAAGGCCTTGAGCGTGTTGCCCAGGCCGCGCAGCAGCATCTCCTGGATGCCCTTGTACTCGAAGGGCGCCCATTTGGCGGCCGTGAACTGCTGGGTGTCGAAGAGGAGGTAGACCACCCAGGCGACGATCCCGGCGATCACCACGGTGGCGATGACGCCGTAGAGGCGGTGGCGGCGCCGGGCGAGCGGACCGGGGATGTCGTACAGGGCGGTGGTCATCGGGCGACTCCCCAGCGCTTCTCCAGCACGTTGAAGATCGCGCTGATGGACAGGGTCACGATCAGATAGCCGACGGCGATCCAGATGAAGGACCAGATGATGCTGTAGCCCATCTCGTTGAGGGGCTTGTAGACGCCCAGCAGCTCGGTGACGCTGAACGACCCGGCGATCGCCGAGTTCTTGGCGAGCGCGATCAGCGTCGAGCCGATCGGGGGGATGACCGAGCGGAAGGCCTGCGGCAGGACCACGTCGCCGAGGGTCTGGGTGAAGGTCATGCCGAGGCTGCGGGCGGCCTCCCCCTGGCCGGTGGGCACGGTGTTGATGCCCGAGCGCAGGGCCTCGCAGATGAAGGCCGAGGTGTAGCACCCCAGGGCCAGCACGGCGAAGAGCTGGAAGGGCAGCACGATCCCGAAGCGCGGCAGGCCGAGCAGCACCGCGAAGAACAGCAGGGTGAGCGGGGTGTTGCGCAGCACCGTCACCCACACCGTGCCGAAGGTGCGCAGCGAGGCGACGGGGGCGACCCGGAAGGAGGCCATGAGGAAGCCGAGGGCGAGCGCGAGCAGCGAGGCGTAGACGGTGAGCTCGATGGTGCCGAGCAGGCCCTCGCCGTAGAGGGCGAGGTTGTCGGTCAGGACGTTCATAGGTCCTCCTCAGCCCGCCGGGTAGCGGTCGACAGGGGGCGGCTGCGGTGCGGGCACCCCGGACAGACCGAGGGTGGCGTCGTACGCCTTCTTCCAGTCGCCGTTCTTCTCGTGCGCCACGAGGGCGTCGTCGAGGGCGAAGCGCAGGGCGTTGTCGGACCGGGGCACCCCGATGCCGTACGGCTCCTTGGAGAAGGGCTTGCCGACCACCTTCAGCTCGTCGGGCGCCTTGGCGGCGAAGCCCATGAGGATGGTGTCGTCGGTGGTGACGGCGTCCACCTGGAGGGTGAGGAGGTTGTCCACGCAGATCGAGTACGTGTCGTAGGCGACGGCGATCGCCTTGGGGTACTCGCGCTGGATGCGCTGCAGCGGGGTGGAGCCGGCCGCCGAGCAGACCCGCTTGCCGGCCAGGTCCTCGGGCCCGTTGATGTCCGTCTCGTCCGCGCGGACCAGCAGCGACTGGCCGGCGATGTAGTACGGACCGGCGAAGCCGACCTGCTTCTTGCGCAGGTCGTTGATGGTGTAGGTGCCGACGTAGTAGTCGATCTGGCCGTTCTGCAGGGCGGTCTCGCGGTTGGCCGAGGCGATGGTGCGGAAAGCGATGGTCTTCGGGTCGAAGCCCAGGGAGGCGGACATCATCCGGGCGATCTCGATGTCGAAGCCGGAGTAGTTTCCCGTGGCCGGGTCCTTCTCGCCGAGGTAGGGCTGGTCCTCCTTGGCCCCGACGACGAGGTGCCCGCGCTTCTTGGCGGCCCGCCAGGTGGGGGAGTCCTCCAGCTGGAAGCCGGTGTCGACGTGGTAGACGGGGAGCGCCCCGGGCTTGGGGCCCTTGACCGGCGGGCTGCCCTCCTTGCCGCAGCCGGCCGCCAGCAGGGCGAGGGCGGCCAGCGCCAGGGCGGCCGCCCTGGCGCGCCTGCGCCCGTGCCGCGTCCGCCTCATGTGCACGCGTCTGATCTGCACGCCGTCCCCGCTCAGTGCTTGAGGATCTTGGACAGGAAGTCCTTGGCCCGCTCGCTCTCGGGGGCCGTGAAGAACTCCTCGGGGGTGCGGTCCTCGACGATGCGGCCGTCCGCCATGAACACCACGCGGTTGGCGGCGGAGCGGGCGAAGCCCATCTCGTGGGTGACGACGACCATCGTCATGCCGTCGCGGGCGAGCTGCTGCATGACCTCCAGCACCTCGTTGATCATCTCGGGGTCGAGGGCGGAGGTGGGCTCGTCGAAGAGGAGCGCCTTGGGGTTCATGGCCAGCGCGCGGGCGATGGCCACGCGCTGCTGCTGGCCGCCGGACAGCTGCGCCGGGTACTTCTCGGCGTGGGCGAGCAGCCCCACCCGCTCCAGCAGCTCCCGCGAGTGCCGGTCGGCCTCCTCCTTGCCGCGCTTGCGGACCTTGACCTGGGCCAGGGAGACATTGGCGAGCACCGTCTTGTGGGCGAAGAGGTTGAACGACTGGAAGACCATGCCGACCTCGGCGCGCAGCTTGGCCAGCTCCCGGCCCTCCTCGGGCAGCGGCCGACCGTCGAGCAGGATCGTGCCGGACTCCACGGGTTCGAGCCGGTTGATGGCCCGGCACAGCGTGGACTTGCCGGATCCGGAGGGGCCGATGACCACCACCACCTCCCCGCGGCCGACGGTGAGGTTGATGTCCTGCAGCACATGCAGCGTGCCGTAGTGCTTGTTGACATCCCGCAGTTCGATCAAGGGATCGACGGCCATACCAGCGCCCTACCCACTCTCGGCTGACTCGCAGTCGCCGCAAACTATCCACATCAAAAGGGCACTTCACCGGCGACACGCGTACAGACCGGGATTGGGCCGGATAGGGGGTGCAATGGCGGCCATTTGCCCTAGGTACACAGACCTAGCCTGGGTACCTAGCCTGTGGGTGGCGGACGGGGGAAGCTCCAGGGGGAAGGGAGCCCGGTGTGGGCGACAGCAGGCCCGTATACCTGCGCATCGCGGACGACCTGCGGCAACGGATCGACGAGGGGGCCCTGGCGGTCGGCGACCGCATCCCCTCCCGCTCCGAACTCAAACGCGCCTACGAGGCCAGCGACCAGACCGTGGACCGCGCGGTCCGCGTCCTCAAAGCCGCCGGCTACGCCCAGGGCCAGTTCGGCCGGGGCGTCTTCGTCACCGACCGGGCGCCGCTCGGCACACTGCTGCGCTCCACCGGCGCCGTCGACTCGCCCTTCGCCGCGAAGATCCGCGACTACGACGGCACGCCCCACCCCACCGCGCCCGCCACCCGCGACACGGCGCTGACCTGGGAGGCGTCCTCCAGCGAGACCCCCGCCCCGGCATCCGTCGCCGAACGGCTGGGCATCACCGCCGGCGAGCCGGTGCTGTGCACCCAGTACGAATACCTGGCCAACCGCCACCCCGTGCAGCTCGCCACCAGCTGGGAGCCGCTGACCATCACCGAGGGCACCGACGTCGCCCTCCCCGAGCGCGGCCCCTACGCCCGGCGCGGCGTGCGCGGCCGCCTGGCCGCCATCGGCATCCGCGTCGTGCGCGCCCGCGAGCTCGTCGGCTCCCGCCCGGCCACCACCCCGGAGGCCGAGGCGCTCGGCTGCACGGCCGGGCAGTGCGTGACCGTCGTCGAACGCACGCACTTCGACGGCGACGACCGGGCCGTGGAGACCTCCGACATCGTCGTCCGCGCGGACCGCTGGCGGCTGGAGTACACGATCGCGTTCACCAGCTGACGCACCGCCCCGGGGTCAGTTCTCCGCGACCTCCGCGTAGAGCTGGGACAGCTCCGGGGCGCCGTCCGCCGCCCACGCCTGCCCCGCCTCGACCACATCGATCTCCCGGCCGCTGGCCAGCCGCACCACCGGCTGCCCGTCCGGCCAGATCCACCAGCCCGCGCCCGTGACCGTGCGCACGATGACCGTGCCCAGGTACAGCCCCGCGTCGTTACCGAGCCAGGGCACCAGTTCCGGGTCCTCCCGCCAGCGCGGCTGCAGCTGGTCCAGCGCCTCCAGGGACGACGGCGAGTCATCGAGCACGACCCCTGCCGACTGTGCGTGCGCACGCAGCAGTTCGCACTCCGACAGCAGCTCGGCCAGACCCTCCGGTCCCCGGTCGGCCGCCTCGGGCAGCGCCACCCCGTGCGCAGGACCGTGCCGCTTGCGCCAGCTGTCCAAGAAGGGAATGTTCATACTGGACAGGATCTCACTCATACGGATGGCCCCACCACAGGCGCGCTGCGCCCGACGTGGCCGGTCGGCCTCCTTGACGTTCCCCTGGCGCCTCCCTAGCTTCATCCCGCCACGTGCAGAGCGGGGAACCCTGGGAGGCATGACACGCATGCTCCGGACATCGAAGCTCGAAGTGCCCGTCGCGGGACGGCACAGACCGGCGGCCCTCGCCCGGGCCCTCACCGCGGGCGCCGTCGCCACGGGGGCGGTCTGCGCCCTCCTCCTCGCCGGCGTCCCGGCCCACGCCGACACCGCATCCGCCGCAGAGCCGCTCCCCTTGGAGCGGCTCTTCGACAACCGGGCGGTCAGTGACGACGCCCGCCCCGAGGAGGCCGACTTCGACGGTCAGGGCGGCTCCTTCTCCGCCCAGGACCTGACGGCCGCCGGCTGGATCCCCGGCCGCCTCCTGCCCATCGACGGCGCCCCGCTGCGCTGGCCCGACTCCCGGCCCGGCCGGCCCGACAACGTCCGGGCCGACGGCCAGGCCGTGCGGCTGGGCGGACGCGGGGACGCCCTCTCCTTCCTGGTGGCCGGCAGCTCCCCGGGACCCGCGGCCGACGTCGCCGGCGGCACCGGCTACGTCCGTTACCGCGACGGCTCGCGGACCCGCTACCACCTGCGGGCGCCCGACTGGCGCCACGGCCCGCTCACCACCAAGGCCGTGGGCCTGCCCCACCGCAACACCGGCAGCGGCCAGCGCACCGAGACCACCCGCCTGTACGTGGTGACGGTGCCGCTGGCCCGGGGCCGGGAGCTGTCCTCCGTCGTGCTGCCCGAACGCCAGGGGTACGCCGGCGAACTGCACGTCTTCTCCCTCGCCGTGCGGCTTCCCTCGAACGGGTGGACCGGCAGCTGGGGGACGTCCACCTCCGGGTACGCCGCCGTGGGCCCGTGGACCGACCGGACGCTGCGGCTGATCGTGCACAGCAGCGCGGGCGGACCGCGCACCCGCATCCGGCTGGAGAACACCTTCGCCCAGCGCACGGTCCGCATCGGGCACGCCACCGTCGCGGTCCAGGGCAGCGGCGCGGCGACGGCCGGCCGGCCCGTGCCGCTGGCCTTCGGCGGCCGCGCCGGGGCCGAGATCCCCGCCGGCGCCCAGCAGTTCAGCGACCCGGTGGGCTTCCGGGTGCCGCCGGACACCAACCTGCTGGTCAGCATCCACCTGCCGCAGACCGTACGGGCCCTGCCCGTGCACAGCTACAGCAACCAGGTCTCCTACCTGAGCGCTGATGGCGCAGGCGACCGCACCGGCGACCGGGGCGCCGCCGCGTTCGGCGAGAAGCTGGAGGGCTGGCCGCTGCTGACCGGCGTGGACGTCGCCGGCGGGCCCGGCTCGGTCGTCGCCCTCGGCGACTCCATCACCGACGGCGAGCGCGCCACGCCGGGGGCGAACGGGCGCTGGCCCGACCTGCTGTCCCGGCGGCTGCTCGGCCAGCACACGGTGCCCCGGCTCGGCGTCCTCAACCACGGCATCTCCGGCAACCGCGTGGTGACCGACCGCTATCCGGGCGCCGGGACCAGCACCATCAAGAGCGGGGTCAGCGCCGAGCACCGGCTGGAGCGCGACGTCCTGGCCCAGACCTCCGCCCGTACCGTCGTCTTCTTCGAGGGCGTCAACGACATCCGCGCCGGCACCACGGCGGACGAGGTCATCGGCGCCCTGAAGAGGATGGCGGCACTCGCCCACGAGCGGGGCATGCGCGTCGCGGCCGCCACCATCGCACCGTGCGGCGGCTTCTTCGACTGCACGGCGGAGGCCGAGGCCCAGCGTGTCGCGATCAACCGCCACATCCGGACGGCCACGGGCGTCTACGACGCGGTCTTCGACTTCGACGCCGCCATCCGCGACCCCCGCCACCTTGACCGCATGCTGCCGCGCTTCGACGGCGGCGACCACCTGCACCCCAACGACGCGGGCATGAAGGCGTTCAGCGACGCCATCGACCTGCGGAAGCTGATCTGAGCCCGTCGTTCCCCGCCTCCGTCCCCCGGGACCCCGGGGGACGGGGCTACGGCACCCGCGCCGTCCACTCCGCCGAGGCGAACTTCGTCGCCGCCAGCTCCTCGGCCCGCGCCAGCTCCTCGGCGGTGACCGAGCCCCGGGCCAGGCCGTAGCGGCCCCGGAAGGACTCGATCATCCTCTCGATGACGGCCGAACGCGGCAGACCGGTCTGGCGGCGCAGCGGGTCGACGCGCTTCTTCGCGCTCGTGGTGCCCTTGTCGGACAGCTTCTCCTTGCCGATGCGCAGCACGTCGAGCATCTTGTCCGCGTCGATGTCGTACGCCATCGTCACATGGTGCAGCACGGCGCCGTCGCCGGTGACCATGCGCTTCTGCGCCGCCCCCGCGATCTTGCCGGCGTCCGTGGCGATGTCGTTCAGCGGCTGGTACCAGGCCTTGACGCCCATGCCCTCCAGCGCGCCCAGCACCCAGTCGTCCAGGTAGGCGTAGCTGTCGGCGAAGGACAGCCCCTGCACCAGGGCGTCCGGGACGCACAGGGAGTAGGTGATGGTGTTGCCGGGCTCGATGAACATCGCACCGCCGCCGGAGATGCGGCGCACCACCGTCATGCCGTGGCGGGCCGCGCCCTCCGGGTCGACCTCGTTGCGCAGCGACTGGAAGCTGCCGATGACCACGGCGGGGGAGCCCCACTCCCACACGCGCAGCGTCGGCGGGCGCCGTCCGGCGGCGACCTCGGCGGTCAGGACCTCGTCCAGGGCCATGTGGAGGGCGGGCGACTGCGGCCCGTCGTGGATCAGCTCCCACCGGTAGTCGGTCCAGTCGGTCGCGTTCGCCACGGCCCGGCGCACCGCGATGCCGACGGCCTCCGAGGTGAAGCCGAACATCACCGTGCCCTCGGGCAGCGCCGCCTCGACGCGGGCCGCCAGCTGCGGGGCCGGGGTGTCGGCGGGGGCGCCCTCCAGGGCCCGGTTGATGCCGAGAAGGGCCTCGTCGGGCTCGAGGAAGAAGTCGCCGGCCACCCGCACGTCGCGCAGCACCCCGTCCGCGACCTCCACGTCGACGACGACGAGCTTGCCGCCCGGCACCTTGTATTCACCGTGCACGGCGCATCCTCCAGCGTGCTTCCTCCGGCCGGCCCGGCCGGCCGGCAGCGGAATCAACCGTAACTCCGTCATCTGGCCACGCGTTCGCCGTGAAGCCCCTTACACTCTGGCTACCCCCCACCCCGCCCTCCCGGACCGCCGGGCGCCGGCTCGCGACCGGGTGCGGAGCCATGCGCGGAACTGCTTCGCGCAGCAGTACACCGGGGGGAATCCTCATCGTGAGCACGTTCACCGCGCGGCGGACCGCACGGGCCTGTGCGGCGCTCTTCGCCGCGCTGGCACTGGGATTCGGCGCCGTCGCCTGCGACGACGGCGACGGCAAGAAGACGCAGGACCCGAAGCCCACCGTCTCGACGGCGACGCCGTCGGAGATAGCCGAGCCCACCGCCACACCCAGCCCGACGCCCTCGCCGAGCAGCGCCTCGCCGACCCCCTCGCCCACGCCGCCGGCCAAGGCGGACGCCGGTTCCCTCGGCGGCGCCGTGTCCGGCGGGTCCGGTGGTTCCGGTTCCACGTCCACCGGCGGAGGCGGCGGCTCGTCGTCCACCACCGGCGGCTCGCACAGCGGCGCCTCCGCGATCTGCAACGACGGCACGTCCTCCTACTCCGCGCACCGCAGGGGCACCTGCTCCCACCACGGCGGTGTCGCGCAGTGGCTCAAGGACCTGCCCTCCTGAGCCGACCCCGGGCAGCAGGGCCGGCGAGGGGTTCACCCCGGGGACACCGTGCGGCCATCACCTCACCACCGATTGTCGGTGCGACGTGGTTCGATGGTTCGTATGATCGATGAATTTCTCGCAGGTGATGTGAACGATGTCGAGGAAGCGGTCCGCAAGGCGGCCGCCGCGGAGATCCTGCCGCGCTTCCGGCAGCTCGCCGCGGACGAGATCGTCGAGAAGAACGGCCCCCACGACCTCGTGACCGTCGCCGACCGGCTCGCGGAGGAACACCTCACGCACGCGCTGACGGCCCTGCTGCCCGGATCCGTCGTCGTCGGCGAGGAGGCGGTGCACGCCGACCCGCGCATCCTCGCCTCGCTGTGCGGCGAGGAGCCGGTGTGGATCGTCGACCCGGTCGACGGCACCCGGCAGTTCGTGAACGGCGACCCCGGCTTCGCCACCCTGGTCTGCCTCGCGCACCGCGGCGAGCTGCTCGCCTCCTGGACCTACGCGCCGGCCCTGGAGCTGATGGCGATAGCCCGCAGGGGGGAGGGGGCGGTGCTCAACGGCGTACCGCTGCGCTCCGGTTCGCCCGAGCCGGGCAAGGACCTGGAAGTGGCCACCTCGCACTACGACTTCACCACCGACGAGCAGAAGCGGGTCCTGGCGGCGCTGTGCACGGAAGGCGTCGCGCCGCGCCCCTGCGGCTCGGCGGGGCTGGAGTACCTGCACGTGGCGCAGGGCTCGCTCGACGCGGTGGCCTTCTCGTGGGAGAACGCCTGGGACCACGCGGCCGGGCTGCTGCTGGTCGCCGAGGCGGGCGGGGTCAGTGGGACGGTCGCGGGGGAGCCGTTCCGGATCGCGGGCGGCAACGCCCTGCCGTTCAGCGCGGCGCGGGACGAGCCGACCCTGCGGCATATCCTGGGCCTGCTGGCGTCCGCCGGCTGACAGGCAGGGACGAGGGGAGTCCATCCGGTGGCCACCATGCTCGACGCCGTCGTCGTGGGAGCGGGGCCCAACGGGCTGACCGCCGCCGTCGAACTGGCCCGCCGCGGCCTCGCCGTCGAGGTGTTCGAGGCGGCCGACGCCATCGGCGGCGGAGCCCGCACCGAGGAGCTGACGCTCCCCGGCTTCCGCCACGACCCGTGCTCGGCCGTGCACCCGCTCGCGGTGCGCTCGCCTGCGTTCCGTGCGATGCCCCTCGACCGGCACGGCCTGGAGTGGATCCACCCCGACCTGCCCATGGCGCACCCCTTCCCCGACGGCACGGCCGCGGTCCTCTCCCGGCTCGTCGGCGAGAGCGCCTCCTCGCTCGGACCGCGCGACGCGGGCGCGTACCGGCGGCTGGTGGCGCCCTTCCACGGCCGGTGGGACACCCTCTCCGCGGACTTCCTGCGCACGCAGTGGGACGGGCTGCCGCGCGACCCGGTCACCTACGCCCGGTTCGGGCTGGTCGCCGCCCAGTCCGCCACGCTCCTGGCCAGGAGCCGCTTCCGGGACGAGAAGGCCCGCGGGCTCTTCGCCGGGCTCGCCGCCCACGGCATCGCCCCGCTCGGCGGCTTCGGCACGGGCGGCATGGCCCTGATGTTCGCCCTCGCCGCGCACGAGTGCGGCTGGCCCGTCCCGCGCGGCGGCTCGCAGTCCATCGCCGACGCGCTCGGCTCCTACCTGCGCGAGCTGGGCGGCACGATCCACACCGGCTTCGAGGTCAAGCACCTGGACGACCTGCCGCCGGCCCGCGCGTTCGTCTTCGACACCTCGCCGACCGCCCTCGCCCGGATCGCCGGACTCGGCGACGCCTACCGCCGCTTCCGCTACGGCCCGAGCGTCTTCAAGCTCGACTACGCCCTGGACGGGCCCGTGCCGTGGACGGCCGAGGCGGCCCGCCGGGCCGGGACGGTCCACATCGGCCCGACCATCGGCGAGATCGACGGTGCCCTGCGGGCCGCGATCGGGGGCGACGACCCGTCCGTCCCCTTCCTGATCACCGCCCAGCCCAGCATCATCGACCCCACCCGGGCCCCGGAGGGCAAGCACACCTTCTGGGTGTACGGGCACGTACCCAGTGGCTGGGAGGGCGACGGCACCGAGGTGATAGAGCGTCAGATCGAGCGCTTCGCGCCCGGCTTCCGCGATCTCGTCCTCGCCCGCGCCGCGGCCGGGCCGCCGGAGCTGGCGGCCCGCAACGCCAACTACGTCGGCGGCGACATCGCCACCGGCTCCGTGGCCGGCCTGCGCCTGCTGATCCGCCCCCGGCTGGCCCGGGTGCCGTACGCCACCTCGCACCCCGCCGTCTTCCTCTGCTCCTCGGCGACCCCGCCGGGGCCGGGGGTGCACGGAATGTCCGGGCACCACGCGGCGAAGGCGGTGTGGCGGAGCCTGCGCGACGCCTGACCGGGGCTCCCGCCCCTGGGCACCCGGCCCTCGGACGCGGTGGAAAATCAGGCGGCCTGCGCCAGGTCCGCCAGCACCCCGGACCGCAACGTCGCCGGATCCGTGCCCAGCCGCCGCAGGACCCCCGCCGTCACCTCGTCCTCCGCGTCCAGAATGCCCAGCAGCACGTGCTCGACGCCGATGTGCCGGTCCCGCAGCGCCAGCGCCTCCCGCAGGGATCGCTCCAGCGCCTTCTTGGCGCGGCGCGTGAACGGGACGTGCGCCTTGGTGCCGCCGCCGCGTCCGAACAGCCGGCGCGGGGCCGGGCCGGCCGGCGGCGCGTCGAGCGCGCCCGGGCCGAACGCGTCCTCCGCCCTGCCGCGCACGGCCTCGAGGTCGATGCCGAAGGCGCGCAGCGCCTCCGCGTCACCGTCGTCGAAGGGCCGGGGCGAGCCGATCGCGGCCCGGCACGCCTCGGGGGTGATCCCGAGCCGGGCCAGGGTGCGGGCACCCGGCGCCCCGGTGCGGGCGACCACCCCGAGCAGGAGGTGTTCCGGGCCGATCCACGCGTGGTCCAGGGCGCGCGCCTCTTCCTGCGCGCTGACGACGGCGGCGCGCGCGTCCTTGGTGAACCGTTCGAACATGCCTACCTCCTGGCGTGCTTCTTGTGAACTGCCTGCCTGCTGACGCCCAGCGCGGCCCCGATCTCCTCCCAGGACCAGCCCTGCCGGCGTGCGCTGTCGACCTGGAGTTCCTCCAGGCGCTCGACCAGCCGCCGCAGCGCGGCGACGGCCCGCAGCCCCACGTGGGGGTCCGCGTTCATGGCGGCCTCGGTGGTGCCGACCGCGTCCTTCGCATCCGTTCCGGCCATGCTGTCAACCTAGGATGACACCGCCGTCGTGTCAACCAGTGTTGACGTGTGCGGCGGGGAGCACCGCGAACGGTGATGTCGGATTTCCGCGAGCCCCGCTGCCCCGGAAGCCGGATCCTTGAGACATGCACACCGACTTCGACCGCTGCGTACGGGCCGTGCGCTCCAAGGACGCGCGCTTCGACGGCTGGTTCTTCACCGCCGTGCTGACCACGCGCATCTACTGCCGCCCGAGCTGCCCGGCCGTGCCGCCGAAGGACCGGAACATGACCTTCTATCCCAGTGCGGCCGCCGCCCAGCAGGCCGGGTTCCGGGCCTGCAAGCGGTGCAGACCCGACGCCAGCCCCGGCTCCCCGCGCTGGAACGAGCGCGCCGACCTCGTCGCCCGAGCCATGCGCCTCATCGGCGACGGCACGGTCGACCGCGAGGGCGTACGCGGCCTCGCCGACCGCCTCGGCTACAGCACCCGCCAGATCGAACGCCAGCTGCGCGCCGAGCTCGGCGCCGGTCCGCTCGCCCTGGCCCGCGCCCAGCGCGCCCAGACCGCCCGCGTGCTGATCGAGACCAGCGCGCTGCCCATGTCCGACGTCGCCTTCGCCGCGGGCTTCTCCTCCATCCGCACCTTCAACGAGACCGTCCTCGAGGTCTTCGCCCTCACCCCCACCGAGCTGCGCGCCCGCGCGTCGCGCGGCCATGCCCCGGCCACCCCCGGCACGCTGACGCTGCGTCTGCCGTTCCGCGAGCCGCTGTGCCCCGACAACCTCTTCGGGCTCCTCGCCGCCACCGCCGTCCCCGGCGTGGAGGAGTGGCGCGACGGCGCGTACCACCGCACCCTGCGCCTGCCCTACGGCCAGGGGACGGTCGCGCTGCGCCCCCGCCCCGGGCACGTCGAGTGCCGCCTCGCCCTCACCGACCAGCGCGACCTGGCCGGCGCCATCAGCCGCTGCCGCCGACTGCTGGACCTGGACGCCGACCCCGAGGCCGTCGACGGGCTCCTGCGCACCGACCCCCACCTCGCGCCCCTCGTCGACAAGAGCCCCGGCCGGCGCGTGCCGCGCACGGTGGACGCCGAGGAGCTGGCCGTCCGCGCGGTCCTGGGCCAGCAGGTCTCGACCGCCGCCGCCCGCACGCTCGCCGCCCGGCTGGTCGCCGCGCACGGCGAACCCCTCGCGATACCCGGCGCCCCCACCGGCGGCCCCGGCACGGGGCTGACCCACCTCTTCCCGACGGCCGGGGCGCTGGCCGACCTGGACCCCGCGGCGCTGGCCATGCCCGCCGGCCGCCGCGCCACGCTCGTACGGACGGTCGAAGCCCTCACCGGCGGCGAGCTCGCCCTCGGGCCCGGCAGCGACTGGGCGCGGGCCCGGGCGCACCTCGCCGAGCTGCCCGGCATCGGGCCCTGGACGGCCGAGCTCATCGCCATGCGGGGCCTGGGCGACCCCGACGCCTTCCTCCCCACCGACCTGGGCGTGCGGCGCGCGGCGGCCCGGACCGGACTGCCCGCCACCCCCGCCGCCCTGACCCGGCACGCCACCGCCTGGCGGCCCTGGCGCGCGTACGCCGTCCAGTACCTGTGGTCGGCCGACGACCACGCCGCCGCCCGACCGCCCCTCACCAGCTGAAGGAAGCCACCATGTCCCGCGTCCACACCGTCGTCGACAGCCCCTACGGGCCGCTCACGCTCGTCGCCGACGACGGCGTCCTGTGCGGCCTCTACATGACCGGCCAGCGGCACCGGCCGCCCGAGGAGAGCTTCGGCGACCGCGCCGAAGACGGCCCGTTCCCGGAGGTGGTGCGGCAGCTGGAGGCCTACTTCACCGGCGCGTCGGACCGGTTCGACCTGCCGCTGAGCCTGGCGGGCACCCCCTTCCAGCGCCGCGTCTGGGAGGCGCTGCGGGAGATCCCCTACGGCCGGACGGTCTCCTACGGCGAACTCGCGGACCGCATCGGCTCCCCGGGCGCCTCCCGCGCGGTCGGCCTCGCCAACGGCAAGAACCCCATCGGCATCATCGTCCCCTGCCATCGCGTCATCGGCTCCACCGGGAGCCTCACCGGTTACGGCGGCGGGCTGGACCGCAAGCGCCGGCTGCTGGCCTTCGAGCGGGCGGGGGAGCGGTTGTTCTGACGTGTACGACGCGTCGACGACCGGGGCCGACCGCTAGGTGTCGTCGCCGTCCCCGTCGCGGTCCCGGGCGCCCTCCGCCACCCGGCGCAGGCGGTGGTGGCGCACCGGGCCCTGTTCCAGGACGGCCTCGCCGACCATCGTGCGCAGGGCGTCCCGCAGGCCGTGCATCGCGTGGTGGCGGGCCGGCCCCGCGCCCGGGTCGGTGCGCAGCTCGCTGAGCAGGGACCAGCACAGCGCCAGCATGACCAGGACGAACGGCAGCGCGACCAGGATCGTCGCCGACTGCAGGGACTTCAGGCCCCCGGCCACGAGCAGCACGGCGGCGACGGACGCCATGAGCACGCCCCAGACCACGACCAGCCAGGTGCGCGGGTGGAGGGCGCCGCGGCTGGAGAGCGAGCCCATCACCAGGGACGCGGAGTCCGCGCTGGTGATGAAGTACGTCATCACCAGCGCCATCGCGATCCACGAGGACAGCGTGGCCAGCGGCAGGGTGTCCAGCAACGCGAACAGGGAGGCCTCCGCCCCCTCCTTGACCGTGCCCGCCATGTCGGCGGCGCCGGTCATGTCCAGGCGCAGGGCGCTGCCGCCCATCACGCAGAACCACACCACCGTCGCCCCGCTGGGCACCAGGAGCACCCCGACGAGGAACTCGCGGATCGTCCGGCCGTGGGAGATGCGGGCGATGAACGTGCCGACGAACGGGGCCCACGACAGCCACCACGCCCAGTAGAAGATCGTCCAGGCGCCCAGCCACTCCGAGTCGGTGAACGCCCCCGTGCGGGTCGCGAAGATCAGCAGGTCGTGGAGGTAGCCGCCGGTGGCGGCCGGGATGGCGTTGAGGACGAAGACGGTCGGGCCGAGCAGGAAGACGAAGAGCATCAGGCACGCGGCGAGCGCGATGTTGAGCGTGCTCAGCCACTTCACGCCCTTGTGCAGGCCGGAGAAGGCGGAGAGGACGAAGGCGGCCGACAGCGAGGCGATGATGACGAGCTCGAGGGATGTGGAGTCCTTGACGCCCGTCGTGATGTTGAGGCCCTTCGAGACCTGCAGCGCTCCCAGGCCCAGGCTGGTGGCCGTGCCGAAGACCGTGGCGAAGACGGCGAGGAGGTCGATGGCCCGCCCCGGCCAGCCGGCCGCCCGCTCCGCCCCGAGCAGCGGGACGAACGCCGAGCTGAGGCGGTTGCCGCGGCCCTTGCGGAAGCCCGCGTACGCGAGCGCCAGGCCGGCCATGCCGTAGATCGCCCAGGGGTGCAGGGTCCAGTGGAAGAAGGAGTACTCCAGCGCCGTGCGGGCCGCGGCCGGGGAGCCGGCGGAGACCCCGCTGCCGGGCGGCGGGACGACGAAGTGCTGCAGCGGCTCGCCGACGCCGTAGAACATCAGGCCGATGCCCATGCCGGCGCTGAACATCATCGCGATCCACGCGAGGTTGCCGAACTCCGGCTGCGCGTCGTCCGTGCCGAGCCGGATCCGGCCGTAGCGGCTGACGGCGATCACCACGCACAGCGCGAGGAACACATCGGCCGCGATCACGAACAGCCAGGCGAAATTGGACAGCACCCAGCTCAGAGCCGTCGTCGAGACCCGGTCGAAGGAGCGCTTGCCCAGCGCCGCCCAGGCGACCACCGCCAGGACCGCCACGCCGCCGATGACGACGAGCGGCACGTCCGGGGGCTCGTCCTGCGGTGTGCGCACGTCGGTGCTCTCGGTGCTCATGACGCCCCACTATGGCCGGGAAAGGCCGTATTGGGCGGCCTGGCACGCCGCCGCGGGGCATGGGCGGCGCGACAGTCCCCCGGGTAGGGTCACCGCGGCGCGACCCGGAAGCGAGGGGATGCACGGTGGCGGATGCGACACGCGTACGACACGTACTGATCGCCGCGGACAAGTTCAAGGGGTCGTTGACGGCCGTGGAGGTCGCCCGGCACGTCACGGCCGGCCTGCGGCGCGCCGTGCCGGGCGTGGCGGTGCGGGCGCTGCCCGTCGCGGACGGCGGCGACGGCACGGTGGACGCCGCGGTGGCGGCGGGTTTCGAACGGCGCACGGCGACGGTGACCGGGCCGGTCGGCGAGCCGGTCGCCGCCGCGTACGCGCTGCGTCCGGCCGACGGCACGGCGGTGGTGGAAATGGCCGAGGCGTCCGGCCTGCGCCACCTGCCGCGCGGGGTCTTCGCCCCGCTCACCGCCACGTCCCTCGGCACCGGGGAGCTGCTGCGGGCCGCGCTGGACGCCGGGGCCCGCACGGTCGTGCTGGGCGTGGGCGGCAGCGCCGGCACGGACGGCGGGGCGGGGATGCTGGCCGCCCTCGGGGCCCGGTTCCTCGACGCGGACGGGCGGGCGCTCGGCCCCGGAGGCGGCCCGCTGGCGGCGCTCTCGCGCGCCGATCTGTCCGGGCTGGACGCACGGCTCCCAGGGACCCGCATCGTGCTCGCGAGCGACGTCGACAACCCGCTGACGGGCCCGCGGGGGGCTGCCGCGGTGTACGGGCCCCAGAAGGGCGCCTCGCGGGAGGACGTCGCGGTGCTGGACGCCGCCCTGGCCCATTACGCGCGCGTGCTGGACGGCGGCGCGCGGGCCGGTGCGGCCGGGGCCGGGGCGGCGGGCGGACTGGGCTACGGGGCCCTGGCCGGCCTGGGGGCGGCCTTCCGGCCCGGCATCGAGGTGATGCTCGAGGTGCTGGGCTTCGCGGCGGCACTCGAGGACGCCGACCTCGTGATCACGGGGGAGGGCTCGCTCGACGAGCAGACGCTGTACGGCAAGGCGCCGGTGGGGGTGGCCCGGGCCGCCCGTGGCACGCGCGTGGTGGCGGTCTGCGGCCGCCTCGCCCTTGGCGGTGCCGCTCTCGCGGGCGCGGGCATCGAGCGCGCGTACGCCCTCGGGGACCTCGAACCGGACCCGGCGCGGTGCATGGCCGAAGCCGGGCCGCTCGTGGAGCGTCTCGCCGAGCGCATCGCGCGCGACTACCTGGCCTGAGGCCAGGACCCTTCCCACCCACCCACCCGTCACCCGGCAAGGAGACGCGAACCACCCGGCCCAGGGCCGGGGGCGGCCCCGGCCCCGGCCCCTGGCCCCGGGCCCGGCCCTTGCTCCGGCCCTGGCCCTTGCTCCGGCCCTGGCCCGGGCCTCCGGCTCCGTACCCACCCCGTGCCGGGTAACGGGCGGGTGGGTGGGAGAGGGCCCCGCGCAGCGGGGGTCGGGTGGGTACGCCAACGGCGTGGGGCCCGGGCGATCAGCCCGGGCCCCACGCCGTTCGCCGTCCACGCCGCCTACGGCGGCTACGGCAGCTGCGTCGCCCGTGCCTCGCGGCGGTTGTCGCGGAACGTGTTCACGCGACGCGCCGTGGCGAAGAGCGGGATCACCGCGCCCAGGACGACCTGCAGTGCGCAGCCCGTCTGGAGCAGGAGCTCACCGCCGGGGGCGTCGAAGGCCCACGCGGCCAGCAGGCCCATGCTGAGCACGATCCAGCTGAGCATGGCCACCGCCAGCGGCCCGCGCGGCTTGGGGTACTCGACCCGGCTGACCATCAGCCACGCCACACCCATGATCGCGAGCAGCGTCGGCACGAACGGCAGCTCGAGCAGCACGATCGAGACGACCGTCAGCGCCCCGAAGGGGCTCGGCATCCCCTGGAAGATGCCGTCCCGCAGCTGGACGCACGAGAAGCGGGCGAGCCGCAGTACCACCGCGAGCAGCACCACGATCGCCGCGACCGCCGAGACGCGCTGGTGGGCGTCGTCGGCGACCATGCCCCAGACGACCACGAAGTACGCGGGCGCCAGGCCGAAGCTGATCAGGTCGGACAGGTTGTCCAGCTCCGCACCCATCGCCGAGCTGCGCAGCTTGCGCGCCACGAGCCCGTCGAAGAGGTCGAAGACCGACGCGAGCAGCATCAGTATCACGGCCGTGGCCGCGCTGTGGCGGGCCATGCCGCCGTCCTCGTTGCCCGTCAGGTGCGGGATGAGGACGCCGGTGGTGGTGAAGTACACCGCCATGAAGCCGCAGATCGCGTTGCCCAGGGTGAGGGTGTCCGCTATTGACAGACGCGTGGACAGCGGCATGTCGTCCGTGTCGTCGGCGTCGGCTTCGGGAACCCAGGCGGCCTGTGTGTCCGGCTCAACCACGGTCAAGGCGTGTCACCCCTGCCGTGGTGGCCTGTCCGACCTCGACCGCGACCTCCACGCCCTCGGGCAGGTAGAGGTCGACACGGGAGCCGAAGCGGATCAGGCCGATCCGCTCGCCCTGCTCGACCTTGGTGTCCGCGTCGATGTACGGCACGATGCGGCGGGCGACGGCGCCGGCGATCTGGACCATCTCGATGTCACCGAGCTCGGTGTCGAAGTGCCAGATGACGCGCTCGTTGTTCTCGCTCTCCTTGTTGAAAGCCGGAACGAAGCCGCCGGGGACGTGCTCGACCGAGGTCACCGTGCCGGCCATCGGGGCGCGGTTGACGTGGACGTTGAGCGGGCTCATGAAGATCGCGACGCGGGTTCGTCCGTCCTTCCAGGGCATGATGCTCTGCACCACGCCGTCGGCCGGGGAAATGACCCGGCCCTGGGTGATCTCACGATCGGGGTCGCGGAAGAACCACAGCATGCCCGCCGCGAGTGCGGTGGCGGGCACGGCCAGTGCCGCCCAGCGCCCGGAGCGGCGGGCCTGGGTGAGGCTGACCGCCGCGGTGGCGACGGTGGGAAGGAGCCACGGCGATGCTCCGCGCGCGAGGCGGACGCGGCCGCGAGGTGCAGAGGAAGAGCTGTGGGGCATGGGTGACCTTCGTAGCGGAGGGTGCCGCGTAACGATATGGGGGACGGCGGCTTTCCGGGGATGCTATCGGTTTCGGACGGCAACTGGCTAAGCGCCGGGGCCAGTAGATGGCCGAACGCCGATGACAGGGTGTGATCTTCTTCTCTGTTAAAACACCCCCAGATACCTCCAAACCGGGCATTTACCCCTGGATTCGGTACTCCTCCAGTAGCCGGCGCCCGATGATCATTTTCTGGATCTCGGCCGTACCTTCACCGATCAGGAGCATCGGCGCCTCACGGTAGAGCCGCTCGATTTCGTACTCCTTGGAGAAGCCGTAGCCGCCGTGGATGCGGAAGGCGTCCTCGACGACCTCCTTGCAGTATTCGGAGGCCAGATACTTGGCCATGCCGGCCTCGAGGTCGTTGCGCTGACCCGAGTCCTTCTTCCGCGCGGCATTCACCATCATTGCATGGGCCGCCTCGACCTTTGTCCCCATTTCGGCCAGCTTGAACTGAATGGCCTGGTGCTGGGCGATGGCTTTTCCGAAGGTGTGACGCTGTTGTGCGTAGGAAACACCCAGCTCGAACGCACGCTGAGCGACGCCGCAACCACGTGCCGCGACGTTGACGCGGCCCACCTCGACGCCGTCCATCATCTGATAGAAGCCCCGCCCGGTGGCCCCGCCGAGCACACGGTCGGCCGGCACACGCAGCCCATCCATGATCAACTCGGTGGTGTCGACGCCCTTGTAGCCCATCTTCTCGATCTTGCCGGGGATGGTCAGACCCGGCTTGACTTGGCCGAAGCCCGGTTCCTTCTCGATCAGGAAGGTGGTCATCGACTTATGGGCGGGGGTGCCCTCGGGATGGCCCTCGTCCGTCCGGCACAGCACCGCCACCAGCGTCGACGACCCGCCGTTGGTCAGCCACATCTTCTGGCCGTTCAGGACGTACTCGTCGCCGTCCCGTACGCCCTTGGACGTGATGGCCGACACGTCCGAGCCCAGTCCGGGCTCCGACATCGAGAACGCGCCCCGCACCTCGCCCGTCGCCATCCGCGGCAGGAAGTACTCGCGCTGCTCCTGCGTGCCGTGCTGCTTGAGCATGTAGGCGACGATGAAGTGCGTATTGATGATTCCGGACACACTCATCCAGCCCCGGGCGATCTCCTCGACGCAGAGCGCGTATGTGAGAAGTGACTCACCCAGCCCGCCGTACTCCTCCGGGATCATCAGACCGAAGAGCCCGAGTTCCTTGAGGCCCTCGACTATCCGGGTCGGGTACTCGTCGCGGTGCTCCAGCTCGGTCGCGACCGGGATGATCTCCTTGTCGACGAATTCACGGACCGTGGCGAGAATTTCCCGCTGGATGTCCGTCAGTCCGTCGGTCTGCGCCAGGCGGCCCATCTCACTTCTCCCGGATGATCGGCTCGGGGCGGCCGGGCTGCTCCCCGCCGCGCTCCTTGATGTACGTGGCGGTGGGGACCATCACCTTGCGCCGGAAGGTGCAGACGACGGTGCCGTCCTGCTTGTAGCCGATGGTCTCGACGTACACGATCCCGCGGTCGCTCTTCGACTTCGACGGCGTCTTGTCCAGCACGCGCGTCTCGCCGTAGATGGTGTCGCCGTGGAAGGTCGGCGCTATGTGCTTGAGCGACTCGACCTCGAGGTTGGCGATCGCCTTGCCCGAGACGTCGGGCACGGACATGCCCAGCAGCAGCGAATAGACGTAATTGCCCACCACGACGTTCCTGCCGAAGTCCGTGGTCTTCTCGGCGTAATTGGCGTCCATGTGCAGTGGGTGGTGATTCATGGTGAGCAGGCAGAAGAGGTGGTCGTCGTATTCCGTGACCGTCTTGCCGGGCCAGTGCTTGTAGACGTCGCCGACGGTGAACTCTTCGTAGGTGCGGCCGAACTGCATCGCTCTCACGCCTCCGGGATCTCGAACTTCGACGTACGGGTCATCCCGGCCGCGCGGCCCTTGCCCGCGATGACGAGCGCCATCTTGCGGCTGGCCTCGTCGATCATCTCGTCGCCGAGCATCGCCGAGCCCTTCTTGCCGCCCGCCTCGGAGGTGCACCAGTCGTACGCGTCCAGGATCAGCTCGGCGTGGTCGTAGTCCTCCTGCGAGGGCGAGAACACCTCGTTGGCGGCCTCCACCTGGCCCGGGTGCAGCACCCACTTGCCGTCGAAGCCCAGCGCGGCCGCGCGCCCGGCGACCGCCTTGTAGCCGTCCACGTTCTTGATCTGCAGGTACGGGCCGTCGATGGCCTGCAGATCGTGGGCGCGGGCCGCCATCAGGATGCGCATGAGGATGTAGTGGTAGGCGTCCGCCGGGTAGCCGGGCGGCTGCTCGCCGACCACGAGGGACTTCATGTTGATGGAGGCCATGAAGTCGGCCGGGCCGAAGATGATCGTCTCCAGGCGCGGCGACGCGGCGGCGATGTCGTCGACGTTGACCAGGCCCTTGGCGTTCTCGATCTGCGCCTCGATGCCGATGCGCCCGACCTCGAAGCCCATGGTCTTCTCGATCTGCGTCAGCAGCAGGTCCAGCGCGACGATCTGCTGGGCGTCCTGCACCTTCGGCAGCATGATGCAGTCGAGGTTGGGGCCGGCGCCCTCGACGACTGTGATCACGTCGCGGTACGTCCAGTGCGTGGTCCAGTCGTTGACCCGGACGACCCTGGTCTTGCCCGTCCAGTCGCCGTTGTTCAGCGCGTCGACGATGGTGTGTCGGGCGCCTTCCTTGGCCAGCGGCGCGCAGGCGTCCTCCAGGTCGAGGAAGACCTGGTCGGCGGGCAGGCCCTGGGCCTTCTCCAGGAAGCGCGGGTTGCTGCCGGGCACGGCGAGGCAGGAGCGCCGCGGGCGCAGCCGGTTGACAGGGGCCGGCGCGGGGGTGGTCATGCGGAGACCTCCAGAGGGTCGAGCTGGTTCGCTTTGCGGATCTCGTCGACGATACGGCCGATGATCTCCGTGATCCCGAAGTCCTTCGGGGTGAATACGGCCGCGACCCCGGCCGCCCGCAGGGCGGCGGCGTCGGCGGAGGGGATGATGCCACCGACGATGACGGGCACGTCGTCCGCCCCCGTGCGGCGCAGCCGGGCCAGTACGTCCGGTACGAGCTCGGCGTGCGAGCCCGAGAGGATCGACAGGCCCACGCAGTGGACGTCCTCGGCCACGGCGGCCGAGACGATCTGTTCCGGGGTGAGCCGGATGCCCTGGTAGACCACCTCGAAGCCGGCGTCGCGGGCCCGTACGGCGATCTGTTCGGCGCCGTTGGAGTGCCCGTCGAGGCCGGGCTTGCCGACCAGCAGCCGCAGCTTGCCGCTGCGCAGCTCCTCGGCGGTGCGGGCGACCTTCGCACGGACGGTCGCCATCGGGGTACCCGCCTCGGCGGTCACGGCCACCGGGGCGCTGCTGACGCCCGTCGGGGCGCGGAACTCGCCGAAGACGTCGCGCAGGGCCCAGGACCACTCGCCGGTCGTGACGCCCGCGCGCACGCACTCCAGCGTGGCGGCCATCAGATTGTCGGAGCCCGCCGCGGCCTTCTTCAGGGCGGAGAGCGACTCCTGGGCGCGGCCCTCGTCGCGGTCGTCGCGCCAGGAGTGCAGGGCCGCCACCACGCGGGCCTCGTTGGCGGGGTCGACGGTCATGATGGCCGTGTCGAGGTCCGCGGTCAGCGGGTTGGGCTCGGTGGACTCGTAGCAGTTGACGCCGACGATCTTCTCCTCGCCGGCCTCGATGCGGGCCCGGCGCTCGGCGTGCGAGGAGACCAGCTGCGACTTGAGGTAGCCGGACTCGACGGCCGCCATCGCCCCGCCCATGGCCTGGATGCGCTCGATCTCCTCCAGGCACTCGGTGACCAGGGCGGCGACCTTGGCCTCGACGACGTGCGATCCGGCGAAGATGTCCTCGTACTCCAGCAGGTCGCTCTCGTGCGCGAGGACCTGCTGGATGCGCAGCGACCACTGCTGGTCCCAGGGCCGGGGCAGGCCCAGGGCCTCGTTCCAGGCGGGCAGCTGCACGGCGCGGGCGCGGGCGTCCTTGGAGAGGGTGACGGCGAGCATCTCCAGCACGATGCGCTGGACGTTGTTCTCCGGCTGGGCCTCGGTCAGGCCGAGGGAGTTGACCTGGACGCCGTAGCGGAAGCGGCGCTGCTTGGGGTTCTCGATGCCGTAGCGCTCGCGGGTGATGTGGTCCCAGATGCGGCCGAAGGCGCGCATCTTGCACATCTCCTCGATGAAGCGGACGCCCGCGTTCACGAAGAAGGAGATGCGGGCGACGACGTCGCCGAAGCGCTCGGCCGGGACCTGGCCGGAGTCGCGGACCGCGTCGAGCACGGCGATGGCCGTGGACATCGCGTACGAGATCTCCTGGACGGGGGTGGCCCCGGCCTCCTGCAGGTGGTAGCTGCAGATGTTGATCGGGTTCCACTTGGGGATGTGGTTCACCGTGTAGGTGATCATGTCGGTGGTCAGCCGCAGGCTGGGGCCCGGCGGGAAGACGTGCGTCCCGCGCGAGAGGTACTCCTTGACGATGTCGTTCTGCGTCGTCCCCTGCAGCCTGGTGACGTCGGCGCCCTGCTCCTCCGCGACCACCTGGTACATCGCCAGCAGCCACATCGCGGTGGCGTTGATGGTCATGGAGGTGTTCATCTGCTCCAGCGGGATGTCCTGGAACAGCCGCCGCATGTCACCGAGATGGGCGACCGGGACCCCGACCCGCCCGACCTCGCCGCGGGCGAGGATGTGGTCGGGGTCGTAGCCGGTCTGCGTCGGGAGGTCGAACGCGACCGAGAGGCCGGTCTGGCCCTTGGCGAGGTTGCGCCGGTACAGCTCGTTGGACGCCTCGGCCGTGGAGTGCCCGGCGTAGGTCCGCATCAGCCACGGACGATCCTTCTGACGCTCAGTCATCGCAGGTTTCTCACACGTTCCTGAAGCGGTTGATGGCCTCGATGTGCTGCGCGCGCATCTCCTCGTCGCGCACGCCCATGCCCTCCTCCGGCGCCAGGCACAGCACGCCGACCTTGCCCTGGTGGAGGTTGCGGTGCACGTCGTAGGCCGCCTGGCCGGTGTCGGCCAGGGCGTAGGTCTTCGACAGCGTGGGGTGGATCTTCCCCTTGGCGATGAGACGGTTGGCCTCCCACGCCTCGCGGTAGTTGGCGAAGTGCGAACCGACGATCCGCTTCAGCGACATCCACAGATAGCGGTTGTCGTACTGGTGGTTGTAGCCCGAGGTCGAGGCGCAGGTGACGATGGTGCCGCCCTTGCGGGTGACGTACACCGAGGCGCCGAAGGTCTCGCGGCCCGGGTGCTCGAAGACGATGTCGACGTCCTCGCCGCCGGTCAGTTCGCGGATGCGCTTGCCGAACCGCTTCCACTCGCGCGGGTCCTGCTCGTGCTCGTCCTTCCAGAAGCGGTAGCCCTCGGCGCTGCGGTCGATGATCGCCGTCGCGCCCATCCGCCGGCAGATCTCCGCCTTCTGCTCGCTGGAGACCACACAGATCGGGTTCGCCCCGCCGGCGAGCGCGAACTGGGTGGCGTACGAGCCGAGTCCGCCGCTCGCGCCCCAGATCAGGACGTTGTCGCCCTGCTTCATCCCGGCGCCGTTGCGGGAGACCAGCTGGCGGTAGGCGGTGGAGTTGACCAGCCCGGGCGCCGCGGCCTCCTCCCAGCTGAGGTGGGCCGGCTTGGGCATGAGCTGGTTGGACTTCACCAGCGCGATCTCGGCCAGGCCGCCGAAGTTGGTCTCGAAGCCCCAGATGCGCTGCTCGGGGTCGAGCATCGTGTCGTCGTGGCCGTCGGCCGACTCCAGCTCCACCGACAGGCAGTGCGCGACGACCTCGTCGCCGGGCCGCCAGGCGTTGACGCCGGGTCCGGTGCGCAGCACGACGCCCGCCAGGTCGGAGCCGATGACGTGGTACGGCAGGTCGTGCCGCTTGCCGAGCGGGGAGAGCTTGCCGTAGCGCTCCAGGAAGGCGAAGGTCGACACGGGCTCGAAGATGGAGGTCCACACCGAGTTGTAGTTCACCGAGCTGGCCATGACGGCCACGAGGGCTTCGCCGGGTCCCAGTTCGGGCACCGGCACCTCCTCGAGGTGCAGCGACTTGCGCGGGTCCTTCTCCCGGGTGGGGAGTCCGGCGAACATCTCCGCCTCGTCCTTGTGCACGGTCACCGCGCGGTAGGACTCGGGAAGGGTCAGCGCGGCGAAGTCCTCGGCGCTGGTGTCGGGCGCGAGTATCGCGTCCAGGATCTGGTTCACGGTTTGCCTCCGGCGAAGCACGTGTGGAACGGGCTTGAGGGAACGTCGGGGGTGGTGCAGAGGCGGTGCCGTCGGTTCGGCGATGGTGCTCGGCTGCGCGGGTGAGCGCGGTGGGGCCTGGTGACGCAGGCATCCGGGCGCACGGCGTACGGGTACGTAGTGGGGACAGCCGGCACACGACGGTTGTGTCTGCGCGCCGGCCGCCCGGACACCCACAAGGTATGGCACCGCGTGCCACGCGACAAGACACTGGGTGCCAACAATTTCTCTCAGATGTCATCCGGAGGGCACGTATGAGCAACAACGGCCGCCCCGATGGGGCGGCCGTTGGAGGACTTCTATTCGTTGATATCCGCTTATGTCTTAGTTTTTCTTGAGCGCCTTCTCGATGGCGCGCATGACATCGCCCAGCGGTGCGTCCGTACGGGCCACCGCCACCAGCACCTCGTCCTCGGTCCGCACCGACGCCGCGGGCGCGTCCGCGGCGCCGGAGCGCCCCGCCCCGATGCCCGTGCCGAAGGTCTCGCGCACGATGGCGAAGGCGTGGTCGAGCTGGGCCTCCACGTCCCCCTCGCCGCCGTTGCGCAGCCAGCGGCGCAGGACGTGGTTGTGCGCGGTGACGACCGCGGAGGCGGCGACCTCGGCCAGCAACGGGTCGTCGTCGCCCACGTGATGGGCGCTCTCGTCGAAGTGGCCCAGCAGATAGCGGGTGAACAGCCGCTCGTAGCGGGCGACCGAGGCGATCTCGCGCTCGCGCAGGGCGGGCACCTCGCGGGTCAGCCGGTAGCGCTCGACGGAGACGGCCGGGGAGGCCGCGTACATCCGCATGACCTCCTTGATCCCCCGGCAGACGGTGTCCAGCGGGTTCTCGTGCGGAGGGGCGGCGTCCAGGACGCCCGCGGCACGGACGAGCGTGTCGTCGTGATCGGGGAAGATCGCCTCTTCCTTGGAGCGGAAGTGGCGGAAGAACGTCCGCCGGGCGACCCCGGCCGCCGCGGCGATCTCGTCGACGGTCGTCGCCTCGTAGCCCTTGCGTGCGAACAACTCCATGGCCGCCGCGGCCAGTTTGCGGCGCATCGTGAGCCGCTGGGCGGCGGCACGGCGGGATCCGGCGCTCCCGGGGACGTTCTCGTGCGGGTCCTGGACGGCCTTCGGGCCCTTGACTCCCCTGGACTCGGTGGCGGCCCCGCGCGGTGCGCGGGCGGACTTGGCGGGCTGGGACATGTGGGGAACGTAACACGCGTCCGTATGGGTGTGCCGGGGCGGACTTCCCGACGGTTCGAGCAGTCCGCCCCACCCCACCGCTTGATCGAGCACGGCCCGGTCAGGCCTTCGCGTACTCACGGAAGCCGCGGCCCGTCTTGCGGCCCAGGCAGCCCGCCGCCACCAGGTGCTCCAGCAGCGGAGCCGGCGCGAGGCCCGGATCGCGGAACTCGCGGTGCAGCACCTTCTCGATGGCCAGGGACACGTCCAGGCCGACGACGTCGAGGAGCTCGAAGGGGCCCATCGGATAGCCGCCGCCCAGCTTCATCGCCGCGTCGATCTCGTCCAGGGAGGCGTAGTGCTCCTCGACCATCTTGATCGCGTTGTTGAGGTAGGGGAACAGCAGGGCGTTGACGATGAAGCCGGCCCGGTCCCCGCAGTCCACCGGGTGCTTGCGCACCTTCGCGCACACCGCGCGCACGGTGGCGTGCGCGTCGTCGGCGGTCAGCACCGTACGGACCACCTCGACCAGCTTCATCGCCGGCGCCGGGTTGAAGAAGTGCATGCCGACGACGTCCTGCGGGCGCGAGGTGGCGCGGGCGCAGGCCACGACCGGCAGCGAGGAGGTGGTGGTGGCCAGCACCGCGCCCGGCCTGCACACCTTGTCGAGCGTGGCGAACAGCTGCCGCTTGACCTCCAGGTCCTCCGCCACCGCCTCGATGGCCAGGTCCACCTCCGCGAACGCGTCCAGCGAGCCGGCCGGGGTCACCGCCGCGAGGGCCTCCTCGGCCTGCCCGGCCGACAGCCTGCCCTTGTCCACCGCACGCGCCAGGGACTTCGCGATCCGCGCCTTGGCCGCCTCCGCCTTCTCCTGCGAGCGCGCCGCGAGCACCACCGCGTAGCCGGCCTTCGCGAAGACCTCGGCGATCCCGCTCGCCATCGTCCCCGAGCCCGCGACCCCCACGGACCGCACCTCGCGGACGCCCGCCTCCCGCGCCGCGGGCGCCGGGGTGTGCGCGTCCGGCACGACGACGGCGGAGCCCGCCGCCTCGTACGTGTAGAAGCCGCGCCCCGCCTTGCGCCCCGTCAGCCCGGCCGCGGCCAGCTGGCCCAGGATGGGCGCGGGAGCGTGCAGCCGGTCGTGCGAAGCGGCGTACATCGCCTCCAGGACCGTGCGGGCGGTGTCGACGCCGATCAGGTCCAGCAGGGCGAGCGGGCCCATCGGCAGCCCGCAGCCCAGGCGCATCGCCGCGTCGATGTCCTCGCGGGTGGCGTAGCGGGACTCGTACATCGCGGCGGCCTGGTTGAGGTAGCCGAACAGCAGCCCGTCGGCGACGAAGCCGGGCCGGTCGCCCACCGCCACCGGCTCCTTGCCGAGCTCGCGCGCCAGGGCGGTGACCGCGGCGACCGCGCCCGGCGCCGTCAGCACCGAGGAGACGACCTCCACCAGCTTCATCGCCGGCGCGGGGTTGAAGAAGTGCAGGCCCAGCACGCGCTCGGGGCGCGCCGAGTCCGCGGCCAGCCGGGTCACCGACAGCGCGTTGGTGCCCGTCGCCAGGATGGCCGTGGGGCGGACGACGGCGTCGAGGGCGGTGAACACCTCGTGCTTGAGCTCGTAGTGCTCGGGCACGACCTCGATCACCAGATCGGCGTCGGCGGCGGCCTCCAGCTCGCGCGCGGTACGGAAGCGGGCGAGCGCGGCCCGGCGCTCCGCCTCGGTGATCCGGCCGCGTTCGACCGCGCGGGCGGTGGCGGCCTCCAGCGCGGCACCGGCCCGCAGGGCGGCGGCGTCGCTGACGTCGATGCCGACCACGTCACGGCCGGCCAGGGTGAGGACCTCGGCGATCCCGGTGCCCATGGTGCCGAGGCCGATCACGGCTATGGTCCTGAGGGGGGCGGGCGATGCCGAGGAGCTGAGAGGGGACGGCTCAGGGGTGGACGTACGGTCCATCGCGAGACTCCAGGGGATGTTCCCCGTACGCAGGGGAGACGGCGGTTGGCGGCGGCCCCGGCCAGGGGGCGGCGACTGAGAGAATCCGCGGACGGGTAAGGGGCGTCCACGGAGAGGGAGTTGTACGACCGGCAGGCCCTGTCCCGGGGCGGTGCCGTACTCGAAATGCCGAACCGACGTCAACGCTGTGGCGGCTGCGTCACCAGAACGCCAGAGCGGGAATGCTGCTCTTGCCGGGAGATTAACTCACGGGTAACCAAGAGCGCCAGGGGCGTGCGCGCGACTTACGATGTGGCCCAGGCCACTCGGGGAGGAGAGCGGGAAATGGAAGAGGAATTCCGCGCGCTGCTGAAGCGGGTACGGGCCGAACTGGTCTCCCCGGCCGAATTCGCGGCGCACGACAAGCTGATCGCGCTCGTACGCTCCGACAGCCGCGCGGCGCGCGACCGGCTCGCCCAGGTCCTCGTCGCCCCCGAACAACCGCTGTGGGCCCGCGAGATCGCCGCCTTCGCCCTGGGCACCAAGGGCGACCGGCGCGCCTTCGAGACGCTGATCCTCCTCCTCAACTACCGCGAACCCGTGCGCTGCGCCACCGCCGCCCACGTCCTCGCCCGCCTGCGCGACCCCCGCACCGCCCGCGCCGCGGCCGCGCTCGCCACCAATCCGCTGCGCACCGCCTACGCCCTCTACCCCGTCCGCCTGCTGACCGAGCTGCGCGCCCCCGAGTCCGTGCCGGCCCTGCTGGCCACCCTCGAGCGGCTGCTGGCCGCCCGCGACCACTGCTGGCCGGTCGCCCGCGCCTGCGTCGAGGGCCTGGGCGTGCTGGGCGACCGGCGCGCCGAGGCCACGCTGGTGGCCGCGCGCGAACACGAACGGCTGCGGCCGGCCGCCGTCGTGGCGCTGACCCGGCTGACCGGCCGCGGCGGCACTCAGGGGCTGCGCAGCGGATCCAGTACGTAACGCACCTCCGGCACGGCGGCGCCGTCGATGTCGTCCGTCCGCTCGGCGCCGTCGCGACTGCAACCGGCGCGTTCGTAGAAGCGGCGGGCGTGCGCGTTGCCCTTCAGCACCCACAGCACCATGCGCGCATCCCCGCGCTGCCGTGCGCCCTCGAGCGCCGCCTCCCACAGGGCGCGGCCGATCCCTGTGCCGATCAGGTCGGGCCGCACGTAGACCGCGTACAACTCGGCCGTCCCGGGCGGCTGGTCGGCGTCCCGGCACGGCCCGTGGCAGACCCAGCCCACCACGCCGCCCGCCGCCTCGGCCACCGCGTTCACCGCAGGATCGACGCCGCTCGCCAGGCGCGCCCGGTGGGCGGCGGCGTTCGCACTCGCGTCCATGGCGTCCAGATGGCGCCGCGGCACCAGGCCGGTGTACGCGTGGCGCCAGCCGGCCACCCGGAGGGCGGCCACGGTCTCGATGTCGGCGTCCGTCATCTCCCGTATGTTCACCATGCGCGGAGGCTAACGCCCGGCGCCCAGGATTTGGGCGGTTGTGACGAGGGTGGTTGGCTTTGCCCGCACACGCACAACGGCAAGCACAGCTTTTATCGTCCCGGAGGACTAGCCATGGGCCAGGTCGAGGCCACCACGGAGCGGATCATCGCGGCGGGCGCGGAGGACGTCTTCGACGCCCTCGCGGACTACAGCGGCACCCGCGCCAAGCTGCTGCCCGAGCACTTCAGCGAGTACGAGGTGCGCGAGGGCGGCGACGGCGAGGGCACGCTGGTGCACTGGAAGCTCCAGGCCACCAGCAAGCGCGTCCGCGACTGCCTGCTGGAGGTCTCCGAGCCGTCCACGGGACAGCTGGTGGAGAAGGACCGCAACTCCACCATGGTCACCACCTGGACCGTCACCCCGGCGGGCGAGGGCAGCTCGAAGGTCGTCGTCACCACCACCTGGACCGGCGCCACCGGCATCGGCGGCTTCTTCGAGCGCGCCTTCGCCCCCAAGGGCCTCGGCCGGATCTACGACGCCGTGCTCGCCCGGCTCGCCGCCGAGACCGAGGGCAAGCCCAGCGCCGCCTGATCCCCGGGGCAGCCCGGGCCCCCACCGGTCCGGGCTCACCGGTTCGAGTGGTTCTCGCCGTGCCGTACCAGTGCACCGAAACCGCCTCCGACCGGCCGAAAGCCCCTCGTTCGGCGCTCCCACGCAAATCGTCGCGCTTGCTGGCCGTTGTCGCGTAATGCGAGAAATGGGCGGCAGCGCAGGCGCGACGAGGGGAGCGGTACGTGGGCGGGTCCACCTTCGAGACCACCTTGGAGAAGAGCGACAGGACGCTCGCCCTGCCCCCGTCCGTACCGGCCCCCAGCGGCCCCCCACCCCCGCCCGGCCCCGCCAGAGTGCGGCTGGTGTTCACCGGGCTGATGCTCACGCTGCTGCTCGCGGCGCTCGACCAGACCATCGTGGCCACCGCCCTGCCGAAGATCGTGGGCGAACTGCACGGCCTGGACCGGATGTCCTGGGCGGTCACCGCCTACCTGCTGACGTCCACGGTCGTGCTGCCGCTCTACGGCAAGCTGGGCGACCTCTTCGGCCGCAAGGCCGTCTTCGTCCTCGCGATCGTCGTCTTCGTCGCCGGCTCCGCCCTCGCCGGCTGGTCGCGCACCATGGACCAGCTCATCATCTTCCGCGCGGTCCAGGGCATCGGCGCCGGCGGCCTGCTGATCGGCGTGCAGGCGATCATCGCCGACATCGTCCCGCCCCGCCGGCGCGGCCACTACATGGGCGTCATCAGCGCCGCCTACGGACTCGCCTCCGTCGCCGGCCCCCTGCTCGGCGGGTTCTTCACCGACCACACCGGCTGGCGCTGGTGCTTCTACGTCAACGTCCCCTTCGGCCTCGTCACGCTCGCCGTCGTCGTCCTCGCGCTCGAGCTGCCCCGGCCGCCGCGCCGCGCCCGCTTCGACGTCCTGGGCGCCCTGCTGCTCACGGCCTCCTCCACCTGCCTGGTGCTGCTGACCACCTGGGGCGGCAGCGAGTACGAGTGGACCTCCCGCACCATCCTCGGGCTCGGCGCGGGAGCGGTCGGCACCGCCCTGCTCTTCGCCGTCGTGGAGCACTTCGCCGCAGAACCGATCATCCCACCGCACCTGTTCCGCGACCCGGTCTTCACCGTCACCGCGCTCGTCGGCGCCGTCGTCGGCGTCGCCCTCTTCGGCGCCGCCACCTATCTGCCCACCTTCCTGCAGATGGTCGACGGCGTCGACGCCACCGAGTCCGGAATGCTCATGCTGCCCATGATGGGGGGAATCGTCGCCGCCTCGCTCGTCGCCGGCCACCTCATCAGCCGTACGGGCCATTACAAGCTGCTGCCCATCCTGGGCGGCGCCCTCTCCGCCGAGGGCATGTACCTGCTCTCCCACCTCGACGCCCAGACCGGACGGCTCGTCTACAGCCTCTGGATGGCCATCCTCGGCGTCGGCATCGGCCTCGCGCTGCCCGTCCTCGTCCTCGCGGTGCAGAACTCCGTGCGCCCCGCCGACCTCGGCACCGCCACCAGCGCCCACAACTACTTCCGGCAGATCGGCGGCTCGGTCGGCGCGGCCGTGTTCGGCACGCTCTTCGCCCACCGCCTCACCGCCGCCCTGGCCGCCGAACTGCCGCCCCGCGCCGGCCTGCCCGCCCCCGACTCCATCACCCCGCAGCTGGTGCACGCCCTGCCCGCCCCGCTGCGGGACGGATACGTCCGGGCCTACGCGGAGGCCATGCCACGGATCTTCCTCTACCTCGTACCGGTGCTCATCGTGGGCTTTGTGCTCGCCTTCCTGCTGAAAGAGAAACCACTGGTGTCCCACAACGCCCCCGAAGCCGCCATTCCGTCCGCGCGCACCGTCCCGCCGGCCGATCCGGCGCCCTTCGTCGCGGGCATCCCCGTGACCGGCGCCGTCCAGCACCACGACGGCACCACCGTCCCGCGCGCCGCCCTCACCCTCATCGACGTCCAGGGCCGCCAGATCGGCCGGGGCGCGAGCGGCGAGGACGGACGGTACGCGATCAGCACCCCCGGCACCGGCTCGTACGTCCTGATCGCCGCCGCCGGAGGGCACCAGCCGCAGGCCGTCACCGTCACCGTCGGCGAGCGGCCCGTCGAGCTCGACGTCGTCCTCGGCGGCGCCGGACGGCTGGCCGGCACCGTCCGCACCGCCGACGGCACCCCCGTCCGCGAGGCCCTGGTCACCCTGACCAATGTGCACGGCGAGGTCGTCGCCTCCACCCGCACCGGCCCCGAAGGCGGCTACGTCATCGACGAGTTGATCGCCGGCGAGTACACCCTCGCCTCCAGCGCCCCCGCCTTCCGCCCGGCCGCCCTGCCGGTCACCGTCCAGTCCGCCCGCGAGACCCGCCAGGACGTCGAGCTCGCCGGCGGCGCGGTCCTGCGCGGCACGGTGCGCGCCGGCGGCGGCCGGCCCGTGGAGGACGCCCGCGTCAGCCTCCTGGACGCCGCCGGCAACGTCGTGGACTCCACCATCACCGGCGCCGACGGGGCATTCCGCTTCGTGGACCTCTCGGCGGGCGAGTACACCGTCGTCGCCGCCGGCTACCCGCCCGTCGCCACCGTCCTGCAGGTCGCCGGCGGCGGAAGGACCGAACGGGACCTGCAGTTGGGCCATGCGGACCATTGACCTCCAGGGCCGTCCGGGCACGGCGGACGGCCCGGCACCCCGGTGCACGACATATTCCGTTATTGGCCCGCGCCCGGTCCCGCGCGGCCTCTACGGTGGTAGGCGGTGGGGAGATCTTGCGTACGCGTGCGAAGGAGCAACCGCCCATGGACCGTGGCACGTCCGGACCCGTGCCCGCACAGCGGGAAGCCGCCTTGGGGCGCGTCCCCCTCGCGGTGGTGGTGGCGGGCGCCTCCGGGCTCGTCACCCACTGGAGCAGCGGCGCCCGCACGCTCTTCGGAGCCGGGCGGGCGGACGCCGTCGGCAGGCCCCTCGCCGATCTCCTGCCCGTCTACGGGGCGTTACACGAACCGGGCGACCCGGACGGACGTGACGCCTACGCCGGTGGACCCGACACCGGCCTCGGCGCCGAACCGCCCGGCATCCCGGCCGCACCCGGCTACCCCCGGGCCGGACGCGCCCGGGCCGGCGACGACGACGGCACGATCGACATCCTGTGGTGGGCCTACCCCCTGGCCGGCCCCGGCCCGGAGCGGCTGCTCGTCCTGGCCGCCGACGCCACCGCCCTGCCCGGCCTCGAACGGGTCCTTCCGGCCTTCGCCCCGCACACCGCGTTCCCCGACGCCGACGGCCTCGCCCGCCGCCTCCCCGACATCCTGCCCGGCATGGGCCCCGCCGCGAGCGAACGCATCGTCGCCCAGGTCCTCGAACTCGGCTACCCCGCCCTGGAGATCAGCCACCACGAACAGATCCCCGTCACCCACGACTGGGGCGTGCCCGAGTACGTACGGCGGCGCGCCCGGCAGCAGCACACCCGGGCCGCCGCACAGCGGACGGCGGCACCACAGGCGGCGGGGGAGCCGGCAGAGGAGACCGACCTCGAACACGCCGCCGTGCGCGAACGCCTGGAGTTCCTCAACGAGGTCAGCGGCGGCATCGGCACCTCCCTGGACCTGGAGCGGACCATCCGCGAGGTCACCAGCGCCGCCGTACCCCGCTTCACCGACTTCGCCGGCACCCACCTGCGCGCCGCCGTCCTCGCCGGCGAGGGCTTCCCCGACGGCCCGCCCGACGTCACCACCGTCTGGCACCGCGTCTGGGTCGAGCACAACGACGAGCCCGGCCGCTGGGACGACACCGTGCCCGTCGGCGAGGCCATCGCCTTCCCCGAGCACACGCCGTTCTTCCAGTGCATGGTCTCCGGCGAACCCGTCCTCATCCCGCGCATCGGCGAGGAACTGGCCAACCGCATCTCCGGCCGGTTCGAGAAGCGGGACCTGCGGCCCCTGATCACCGGCCGCTCGATGCTGGTCGTCCCCCTCAAGGCCCGCAACGTCGTCCTCGGCTTCATGGTCCTCATGCGCCGCGACGGCCGCGAGCCCTTCGACGACATGGACCGCACCACCGGCGCCGAACTCGCCGCCCGCGCCGGGCTCGTCCTCGACAACGCCCGCATGTACACCTACCAGGAGAACGTCGCCGACACCCTCCAGGACAGCATGCTGCCGCAGCTCACCCCGCGCACGGCGGGCTGCGACACCGCCACCCGCTACCTCCCCGGCACCCGCCTCGGCCGGGTCGGCGGCGACTGGTTCGACAGCGTCAAGCTCCCCGGCTCCCGCACCGCCCTCGTCGTCGGCGACGTCATGGGCCACGGCCTGAACTCGGCCGCCATGATGGGCCAGCTGCGCACGGCCGTACAGACCATGGCCGCCCTCGACCTGCCGCCCGGACAACTCCTGCGCAACCTCGACGACCTCGCCCAACGCCTCGGCGAGCACTACCTGGCCACCTGCCTGTACGCCGTCTACGACCCCATCCGCTCGGAGCTGCGCATCGCCAACGCCGGGCACATCCCGCCCGTCCTCGTGCGCGCCGAGGACGGCCGCAGCAGCCTGCTGGACCTGCCCACCGGGGCACCCATCGGGGTCGGCGGCGTGCCCTTCGAGACGACGACGGTACGCGTGGCCCCCGGCGACCGGCTCGTGCTGTGCACCGACGGGCTGGTGGAGGTGCGCGGCCAGGACATCGGCACGGGACTCGCCGCCCTCTGCGAATCCGCGGCCCACCCGGCCGCCTCCATGGACGCCGCCTGCGACACCATCATCCGCGCGCTGAACACCGGCGACAGCCGCAAGGACGACGTCGCCCTGCTCATGGCCCGCCTCAACGGCATCCCGCCCGGGCACGTGGCCCAGTGGACCTTCCCGGCGCAGGCCCACGAGGTGCCCCGGGCCCGGCGGCTGGTCCGCGACCGGCTGGCGGCGTGGGGACTGCGGTCGGCCGCCCCGGTCGCCGAGCAGCTCGTCGGCGAGGTCGTCGGCAACGCCGTGCGCCACGCCGACACCCGGCAGGTGGGGCTGCGCCTGGTCCGCACGGAGGTGCTGCTGTGCGAGGTCACCGACGACGACCACACCCTGCCGGGGCTGCTCGACGCGGCGGCGGACGAGGAGTACGGACGCGGCCTGCGGGTAGTGGGCGCCCTGGCGCGCGAGTGGGGCGCCAGCCATACGGGACGGGGGAAGACGGTGTGGTTCGAGCAGACGCTGGTGCGCCCGTGAGCGTGACGGACCGGTACCTGAACGCCTGGGAAGGATTCTGGAGCGAGACCTCCGACGAACAGGGCGACGCGATCTGGGACTCCGACCCCTCCCTGACCGCCGCACCCCACCTGGACCTCCTCGTACCCCACGCCGACCGCACCCTGCCGGTCGTCGACCTCGGCTGCGGCAACGGCACCCAGACCCGCTTCCTGGCCGGCCGCTTCGCGCGCGCGGTCGGGGTGGACCTGTCCCGGGCCGCGGTGGAGCGCGCACGCCGTGCCGACCGGCGGGCGCTGGCGGAGTACGCCCGGCTGGACCTGGTCGACGCGGCTGCGGTCCGCGCCCTGCACGAGCGGCTCGGCGACAGCAACGTCTACCTCCGGGCCGTGATCCACCAGAGCGACGCCCAGGACCGGGCGCCCGTCGCGCGGGCCGTCGCACGGCTCGCCGGCCGGCGGGGGCGGGCCTTCGTGGTCGAGCCGACCCGGGCGGCCGGCGACGTACTGGCCGGCCTCGCCCAGGGCCCGGACGGCCCGCCCGCCAAGCTGCGCCGCGTCCTGACGCACGGTCTGCGGCCCGCCGCCGCCCCCGACGGCGAGGTGTCCGCACTGCTGCGTTCGGCCGGGCTGGAGATCCTCGCCGAGGGGCACACGGAACTGGCCATGACGGCCTTCCACCCGGACGGCCGACGGATCCACCTGCCGGCCCAGTGGTTCGCCGCCGGCCGCCCCTGACACCACCGCACTGCTGCCGCGAGCACCCCACCTGAGATAGAACGGGTGCATGGTGAAGATCCTGATCTCCGCGGACATGGAAGGTGCCACCGGTGTCACCTGGCCCGGTGACGTGCTGCCCGGCGCATCGCAGTGGGAGCGGTGCCGACACCTGTTCACCTCCGACGTGAACGCGGCGATCGCCGGGTTCTTCGACGGTGGCGCCGATGCCGTCCTCGTCAACGAAGCGCACTGGAGCATGCGCAATCTGCTGCTGGAGCAGCTGGACGAGCGAGCGGAAATGCTCACCGGAAAGCACAAGACCCTGAGCATGGTCGAGGGGGTTCAGCACGGAGACGTCGACGGCATCGCGTTCGTCGGCTACCACACGGGGGCCGGCACCGAGGGGGTGCTGGCCCACACCTATCTGGCCAACTCCCTCACCGGCGTATGGGTGAGCGGCGCGCGGGCCAGCGAAGGGTTGCTGAACTCCCTGGTCGTCGCCGAATACGGTGTTCCGGTGGTGCTGGTGACCGGTGACGACCGTACGTGCGAGGACGCCAAGGGCTATGCGCCCGAGGCCCGTTCGGTCGCGGTGAAGGACTACGTCTCGCGGTACGCGGCCGTGTGCCGTCCCCCGGCCCGTACGGCCCGGGAGATCAGGGCCGCGGCGAAGGCCGCCACCGCGCTCGCGGTGCGGCACGAGCCGGTGCGCGGCGGGCCGTTCGCCATGGAGCTGGAGTTCGACGCCGAACACCTCGCCGGCGCGGCCACGGCCGTGCCGGGCGTCGAACACAGCGGCGAGCGCCGGGTCTCCTACACCATGCCGACCATGTACGAGGCAATCCGCTGCTTCAAGGCGGTCACCACCGTCGTGTCCGCGGCGGTGGAGGACCAATATGGCTGATGCGATCAACGGGGGGCACGGGGGTCACGGGGGGCACGGGGGCGTCGACGAACGGGCGCTGGAGGAGGTGGTGAGGTTCACCTCGGACCTGATCAGGATCGACACCACCAACCGGGGCGGCGGCGACGGCCGGGAGCGGCCCGCCGCCGAGTACGTCGCCGAGCGGCTCGCCGAGGCGGGCCTCGAACCGCTCCTGCTGGAGAAGGAGCCCGGGCGCACGAACGTCGTCGCCCGGGTCGCCGGCACCGATCCGGGCGCGGACGCCCTGCTCGTCCACGGCCACCTCGACGTGGTCCCGGCCGAGCCCGCCGAGTGGAGCGTGCACCCCTTCTCGGGCGAGGTCCGCGACGGCCAGGTGTGGGGCCGGGGCGCGATCGACATGAAGAACATGGACGCGATGGTCCTGGCGACCGTACGGGCCTGGGCCCGTGCCGGGGTGCGCCCGCCCCGCGACGTCGTGCTCGCCTTCACCGCCGACGAGGAGGACAGCGCCGTCCCCGGCGCGGGCTTCCTCGCCGACGAGCACGCCGCCCTGTTCGAGGGCTGCACGGTGGGCATCGGCGAGTCCGGCGCGTACACCTTCCACGCCGACGGAGGGCTGCGGCTGTACCCCGTGGGCGCGGGGGAGCGCGGCTCGGCCTGGGTCAGGCTGACCGCGCACGGCACCGCCGGGCACGGCTCGAAGGTCAACCGCCGCAACGCGGTGGTCGCCCTCGCCGCCGCCGTCGCCCGGATCGGGTCGCACCCGTGGCCGGTGCGGCTGACCCCGACCGTACGCGCCGCGCTGCGCTCGATCGCCGCCGCGCACGGCATCGAGGCCGACCCGGACGCACCCGGTCTCGACATGGACGAACTCCTGGGCAAACTGGGCAGGGCGGCCGCGCTGGTGGCCGCCACCGTCCGCAACAGCGCCAACCCCACCATGCTGGACGCCGGGTACAAGATCAATGTCATTCCGGGGGCCGCCGTCGGCTTCGTGGACGGGCGGACCGTGCCGGGCGGGGAGGAGGAGTTCCGCACCACGATGGACATGCTGACCGGCCCCGACGTGGAGTGGGAGGTGTACCACGGGGAGTCCGCGCTGCAGGCCCCGGTCGACGTCCCGGTGTTCGCGCGCATGCGTGCGGCGCTGGAGCGCTTCGACCCGGAGGGACAGGTGGTGCCGTTCTGCATGTCCGGCGGTACGGACGCCAAGCAGTTCTCCCGCCTGGGCATCGCCGGCTACGGCTTCTCACCGCTCAAGTTGCCCGTGGGCTTCGACTACCAGGCGCTCTTCCACGGTGTCGACGAGAGGGTGCCCGTCGAGGCGCTGCACTTCGGTGTCCGCGTGCTCGATCATTTCCTGATGGACCGTTTTGAGGAGGCGTAGCAATCATGGTGTCCACGGCGCCCTACGGAGCCTGGCAGTCACCCATCGACGCGGAGCTCGCCGCGGCGCACGACGGCAGGCCGGACTACGTGGGCACGGTCGGTGACGAGGTGTGGTGGGTCGCGCCGCGCCCGGCGGAGAACGGCCGCTCGACCCTGGTCCGGCGGCTGCCCGACGGACGGGAGGTGGAGGCGCTGCCCGCGCCGTGGAACGTCCGCAGCCGGGTGCTGGAGTACGGGGGCGTCCCCTGGACGGCCGTCCCCCGGCCCTCCGGCGGGCCGCTGGTGGTCTTCGCGCACTTCGCGGACCAGCGGCTGTACGCCTGGGAGCCGGACGACCCGGCGGGCGGCGCGCCCAGGCCGCTGACCCCGGTGTCGGAGGTGGGCGGCGGGCTGCGCTGGGCCGACCCGGTGCTGCGGGCGGACGGCGGCGAAGTGTGGTGCGTGCTGGAGGAGTTCACCGGCGAGGGGCCGTACGACGTGCGGCGGGTGATCGCGGCCGTGCCGCTGGACGGCTCCGCCGCCGGGGACCGCGCGGCCGTGCGCGAGCTGAGCGACGACGGCCACCGCTTCGTCACCGGCCCCCGGCTCTCCCCGGACGGCCGGCGCGCGGCGTGGCTCGCCTGGGACCACCCGCGCATGCCCTGGGACGGCTCGGAGCTCAAGCTCGCCGACGTCACGGCCGGCGGGGACGGGCCGCGCTTCTCGGGCGCCCGGACCGTCATGGGCGGTGCCGGGGAGGCCGTGGCGCAGGTGGAGTGGGCGCCGGACGGCAGGCTGCTGGCCGTCACCGACCGCACCGGGTGGTGGAACCTGCACCGTCTCGATCCGGAGACCGGCGAGAGCGTCAATCTCTGTCGCCGCGAGGAGGAGTTCGCGGGGCCGCTGTGGAAGGTGGGGCAGCGCTGGTTCGTCCCGCTGGCCGCCGGGCCGATCGCCGTCGTGCACGGCCGCGGCGCCCAGACGCTGGGGATACTCGACCCCGAGACCGGGGAGTTGGTGGACGCCGCGGGGCCGTGGACGGAGTGGGCCGCGACGCTGGCGGCCGGCGACAGCCGCGTCATCGGTGTGGCGGCGAGCCCGCGCACGGCCTTCGAGGTGGTCGAGCTCGACACCCGCACCGGCAGGGCCCGGGCGATCGGCGCCCGGCACACGGACGCGGTCGACCCGGCGTACTACCCCGAGCCGCTCATCCGCACCTTCACCGGACCGGACGGACGCGAGGTGCACGCCCACATCTATCCGCCGCACAGCCCCGACCACACGGCGCCCGCCGACGAGCTGCCGCCGTTCGTGGTGTGGGCCCACGGCGGCCCCACCAGCCGCTCGCCGCTGGTGCTGGACCTGGAGATCGCCTACTTCACCTCGCGCGGCATAGGCGTGGCCCAGGTCAACTACGGCGGCTCCACCGGCTACGGGCGCGAGTACCGCGACCGGCTGGCGGGGCGGTGGGGGATCGTGGACGTGGAGGACTGCGCGGCCGTGGCCGAGGCCCTCGCCGACGAGGGCGGTGCCGACCGGCACCGGCTGGCGATCCGGGGCGGCAGCGCGGGCGGCTGGACCACGGCGGCCTCGCTGGTCTCCACGGGGCTGTACGCCTGCGGGGCCATCAGCTTCCCGGTGATGGACCTCATGTCCTGGGCCGACGGGGGCACGCACGACTTCGAGTCACGCTATCTGGAGACGCTCATCGGGCCGTTCGCGGAGTTCCCCGACCGCTACCGCGACCGGTCCCCGCTCAGCCGGGTGGACCGGGTCACCGCGGCCTTCGTGCTGCTGCAGGGCCTGGAGGACCCGGTGTGCCCGGCGGCGCAGAGCGAGCGGTTCGTGACGGCGATGGCCGGGCGGGGCGTGCCGCACGCCTACCTCGCCTTCGAGGGCGAGGGCCATGGCTTCCGGCGGGCCTCGAGCGTGGTCCGCGCGCTGGAGGCGGAGCTGTCCCTCTACGCCCAGACCTTCGGCATGGAGGTGCCGGGCGTCCCCGTCCTCGAACTCGTCAAATGACCGTCAGCTGACGGCGGCCGCCGCCGTGACGGGCGCCCCGGCGGCGCCCGTGCGGGCGGCGGGGACGACGACGGGGGAGCCGTCGCCGGGGGCGGCCAGGACGTCGGCCTCGATCCCGTACAGCTCGCGGACGAGGGCGGCGTCGACGACCTCGCGGGAGGGGCCGTGCGCGACGATCCGGCCGTCGCGCATGGCGACGATGGTGTCGGCGTAGCGGGCAGCGCTCGCCAGGTCGTGCAGCACCATCACCACGGTGCGGCCGGCGGCGGCGACCTCGCGGACGAGTTCGAGGACGTCCACGGCGTGCCCGAGGTCCAGGGCGCTGGTCGGCTCGTCCAGCAGCACGATGGGCGTCTCCTGGGCCAGGACCATGGCCAGCCAGCAGCGTTGGCGCTGACCGCCGGAGAGCTGGTCGAGGCGGCGCGAGGCCAGGGCGGCGGTGCCGGTGGCCTCCAGCGCCTCGCGGACGGCCCGCTCGTCCTCGCGCGACCACTGGCGGAAGAGGCCCTGGTGCGGGTGGCGGCCGTAGCGGACGAGCCCGGCGACGGTCACGGCCTCGGGCGCCTGAGGCGACTGGGGGAGCAGGGCGATGCGGTGCGCCGCCTTGCGGGGGGTGAGCGCCCAGACGTCGGCGTCACCGATGCGGACCGTGCCGGAGTCGGGCTGGTGCAGGCGCGCGATGGAGCGCAACAGGGTGGACTTGCCGCAGCCGTTGGGCCCCACGACGGCGACGACCTGTCCCTCCGGGACGGTCAGGTCCACGCCGTGCACGACCGGGTGGCCGGGATATCCGGCGGTGAGCTGTTCGACGACGAGTCGCATGAGGTTAGCCTAACCTAATGGTTGCCTTCTGTTTCTCCCCCGGTTTTCCCCGTCCCCTTGGATTCTGACGCGTCGGGACGTCATGGCCTCGCACGTCAATTCCCTTCGAGCGGGTCTGTCATGTAAGGTAAGGCTTACCTTAATTCAAATGGAATGGGGGAAACCGCCGTGGAGCAGTCCGAACTCGCCGGCCGTATCGCGCTGGTCACCGGCGCCGGCCAAGGCATAGGCGAGGCCGTGACCCGCGCCCTGGTCGCAAAAGGGGCGCGGGTCGCGGCCCTCGATTCGACGCCGGACGGCATCAAGGAGCTCGAAGCGGAATACGGCGCCGGCTCGGTGACCGCGTACACCGCCGACGTCTCCGACAGCCATGCCGTCGAAGCCGTCGTCGACGACGTGGAGCGCACGCTCGGTCCGCTCGGCATCCTCGTCAACGTCGCCGGAGTGCTGCGCACTTCGCCCGTCGTCGAGATCACCGACGAGGACTGGCAGCGGACCTTCGCCGTCAACTCCACGGGCGTCTTCAACACCTCCCGCGCCGCGGCCCGCCGCATGGGCGAGCGCCGCAGCGGATGCATCGTCACCGTCGGCTCCAACGCGGCCGGAGTGCCGCGCACGAGCATGGCCGCGTACGCCGCCTCCAAGGCGGCCGCCACCATGTTCACCAAGTGCCTCGGGCTCGAGCTGGCCCGCAGCGGCGTCCGCTGCAACGTCGTCTCGCCCGGCTCCACCGACACCGCGATGCAGCGCCAGCTGTGGACCGGCGACCAGGTCCCGGACCGCGTCATCGACGGCGACCCCGCCTCGTACCGCGTCGGCATCCCCCTCGGCCGCATCGCCGACCCCTCGGACGTGGCCGAAGCGGTCCTCTTCCTGGTCTCGGACCGCGCCCGCCACATCACCATGCACGACCTCTACGTCGACGGCGGCGCCACGCTGCGCGCCTGACGGCGCGCGATCGACCGGACCGGCCGAACCCGGCCGGTCGCCGGGCGTGCCGCCGGACGGCCCTTCGGGCCGCCGGAACCGGTCGCGGTACCGCACCACGGCGCGGCCGGCCCCTCACGGGGGCGGTGGCCGGACCGGCCGTCAGGCGGCCGCACGGCCGGGCCCTTCGGCCCGTGCCGGGCCATCGGCCCGGCGCGCAGCGCCACCAGGGCGTCCGGCCCCTGGCGGGGCCGGTGCCCGATCCGCCGTCAGGCGGTGCAAGGCCCCTAGGGCGTCCATCCCCGCGTAGGGGCAGTCGTCCGACCCGCCGTCAGGTGGGCGGGTGGTCGGGCCCTTTCGGGCCCGGTGCCTGTCCGTGGTCGGCGGCGCCAGTGCCACCAAGGTGGCCGGCCTCCCGCCGGGGCCGGTCGTCCGACCGCCGCCAGGCGGCCGGGAAGCCGGGCCTTTGGGCCCGTCGTCCGGGCCCCTGTCCGACGGCGCAATGCCATCCGGGCGTTCGGCCCCGCCGCAGGGGCCGGTCGTCCGACCCGCCGTCAGGCGGCCGGGTAGCCGGGGCCTTTCGGGCCCGGCGCTTGTCCGCCCGGCGGTGCCAGTGCCACCAGGGCGTGCGGCCCCTCGTCAGGGGCCGGGCGTCCGAACCCCGCCGTCGTGGCGGGATCGCCCAGGGCGGCAGTGCCCCACCGGGTCCGTCCGTCCCTACCGCCCTCGTGGCGGGAGGCGGGGTGCCCGAACCGGGGCGGTCCGTCATTACTTCACAGCCTTGCCCGGTGCGATCCACCGGGGGAACGGAGCAGCAGGTGACCACGGTTCACCACGTCGCCGGCCGGCCGAGCGAGCCCGCCGCCCGCCCGGACGGGCGGTCCGGCACCCGGCCCGAGGGGCGGGCCGCAGCCGTCGGCGCGGCGACCTCGCTGCTCGACGCCTTCGAACCCGGCCGCGCCCGTTTCTTCGCCTCGCCCACCCGCACCCTCCTCGCCCACGGCACCCGGGCCGAAGTACCGCACGGCGACGCCCCGCTGGCCCGCCGCGTGGCCGACACCCTCGACGCGCAGCTGCTCGCCGGCAACCCCGCGCCGCTCGTCGTCGGCGTCGTCCCCTTCGACCACACCGCCCCCGCCGCGCTCGCCGTGCCCGAGGCCGTCCGCTGGGCGCCGCCGCTGGCCGAGGACCCGCTCATCGCGCTGCCCGCCGCCGAGCCCGCCGCGGCCGACTGGGACATCCGGCCCGTGCCCGAGCCCGCCGGCTACGGCGACGCCGTCGCCGAGGCCGTACGCCGCATGAAGCGCGGCGACTTCAGCAAGGTCGTCCTCGCCCGCACCCTGGAGCTGCGCTCCTCCCGCGACCTCGACCTGCCGGGGCTGCTCCAGCGCCTGGCCCGCCGCGACCCGTCCGGCTACACCTTCGCCCTGCCCTCCGGCCCCGGCCGCACCCTCCTCGGCGCCAGCCCCGAACTGCTGGTCTCCAGACGCGGCGGGCGCCTCGTCGCCAACCCGCTCGCCGGCTCCACGCCCCGCAGCGCCGACCTCGCCGAGGACGTACGCCGGGCGGCCGCGCTCCTGGAGTCCGCGAAGGACCTGCACGAGCACGCCGTCGTCGTGGACGCCGTCCGCGAGGCCCTCGCCCCCTACTGCCGCACCCTCGACGTGCCCGCGCGCCCCACGCTCGTACGGACCGCCACCATGTGGCACCTGTCCACGACCGTCACCGGCGAACCGGCCGACCCCGCCGTCTCCGCCCTCGAGCTGGCGTGCGCCCTGCACCCCACCCCGGCCGTGTGCGGCACCCCCACCGCCACCGCCCGCGAGGTCATCGGCGAACTCGAACCCTTCGACCGGGGCGCCTACACCGGCATGGTGGGATGGGGAGACGCCGGTGGCGACGGCGAATGGGTCGTCACCATCCGCTGCGCCGAGGCCGAGGAGCGCACGCTGCGCCTCTTCGCGGGCGCCGGCGTCGTCGAGCAGTCCTCGCCGGAGGCCGAGACCGCCGAGACCGGCGCCAAGTTCCAGACGTTCCTGCAGGCAGTGGGGGTAGACCAGTGACCGTGCCGACCATCGACGCGCCGGGGTACCCGGCCGAGTTCGCCGAGCGCTACCGCGCCACGGGCTACTGGCGCGGCGAAACGTTTGGTCAGATGCTGCGCGACCGCGCCGAGAAGCACCCGGACCGGGTGGCGGTCGTGGACCCCTCGGGCGAGGGCCGCCGCTGGACCTACGGCGAGCTCGACGAGCGCGCCGACCGGCTGGCCGCCGGCCTGCTCGCGCGGGGCATCGGCAAGGGCGACCGCGTCGTCGTCCAGCTGCCGAACGTCGCCGAGTTCTTCGAGGTGATCTTCGCCCTCTTCCGCATCGGCGCCCTCCCCGTCTTCGCGCTGCCCGCGCACCGTGAGACCGAGATCCGCCACTTCTGCTCCTTCAGCGAGGCCGCCGCCTACGTCATCGCCGACGTCGCCGAGGGCTACGACTACCGGGAGCTGGCGACGAAGGTGCGGGCCGAGGTGCCCACCCTCGAGCACGTCTTCGTGGTCGGCGAGCCCGGCGAGCACACCGCCCTGGCCGACGTCCCCACCGAGCCCGTCGCCATCGAGGACGCCCCCGAGCCCCACGAGCTGGCGTTCCTGCAGCTCTCCGGCGGCTCCACCGGCGTGCCCAAGCTCATCCCGCGCACCCACGACGACTACATCTACTCGCTGTGGGGCTCCAACGAGATATGCGGCGTGGACGAGAACAGCGTCTACCTCTGCGCGCTGCCCGCCGCCCACAACTTCCCCCTCAGCTCGCCCGGCACGCTCGGCGCCCTCTACGCCGGCGCCCGCGTCGTCCTGGCCCCGCGCCCGAGCCCGGACGTCGCCTTCCCGCTCATCGCGCGCGAGGGCGTCACCATCACCGGCCTCGTACCGCCGCTGGCCCTGGTGTGGACCGAGGCCGCGGCGGCCGGCGAGCACGACCTCTCCAGCCTCGACGTCCTCCTCGTGGGCGGCGCGAAGTTCAGCGAAGAGGCCGCCCGCCGCGTGCGCCCGGCGCTCGGCTGCACCCTGCAGCAGGTCTTCGGCATGGCGGAGGGCCTGGTGAACTACACCCGGCTCGACGACCCCGAGGAGACCATCGTCACCACCCAGGGCCGCCCCATCTCGCCCGACGACGAGGTCCGCGTCGTGGACGACGAGGACAACGACCTGCCCGTCGGCGCGACCGGACACCTCCTCACCCGCGGCCCGTACACCATCCGCGGCTACTGGCGGGCGCCCGAGCACAACGCCGCGTCCTTCACCGCCGACGGCTTCTACCGCACCGGCGACATCGTCCGGCTCACCGGGAGCGGCCACCTCGTGGTCGAGGGCCGGGCGAAGGACCAGATCAACCGCGGCGGCGAGAAGGTCGCGGCCGAGGAGATCGAGAACCACATCCTCGCCCACCCCGCCGTCCACGACGTCGCCGTCGTCTCCATGCCCGACGACTACCTGGGCGAGCGCACCTGCGCGTACGTCGTGCTGCGCGAGGGCGCGGAGCCGGTGAAGTCCATCGCGGTCAAGAAGTTCGTCCGCGAGCGCGGCCTCGCCGCCTTCAAGGTCCCCGACCGCGTGGAGTTCGTCGACGCCTTCCCGCAGACCGGCATCGGCAAGGTCTCCAAGAAGGACCTCCGCGCGGCCATAGCCGCCCGGCTCCGCGACACCGCCGCCGCCCCACAGCACTGAGAAAGGCCCCACACCACCATGGCGCTCCCTGCCATCGCCCCCTACCCCATGCCCACCGAGGCCGACCTGCCGGCCAACAAGGTGGACTGGACCGTCGACCCGGACCGCGCGGTCCTGCTCGTGCACGACCTGCAGAATTACTTCATGGACGCCTTCACCGCCGGCGCCTCGCCCGTCACCGAACTGCTGGCGAACATCGGGCAGCTGAAGAAGGACTGCGCACGGCTGGGCATCCCGGTCGTCTACTCCGCCCAGCCCGGCGGCCAGAGCGCCGCCGAGCGCGGCCTCCAGCAGGACTTCTGGGGCCCCGGCCTGCCCGACGACGCCCGCGCCAAGGCCATCGCGGAGGCGGTCGCCCCCGATGAGGGCGACACCGTCCTCACCAAGTGGAAGTACAGCGCGTTCGTCCGCACCGACCTCGCCGAGCGCATGGCGGCACAGGGTCGCGACCAGCTGATCATTGTCGGGGTATATGCCCACATCGGTGTCATGATGAGCGCCTGCGACGCCTGGATGCGCGACATCCGGCCCTTCCTCGTCGCCGACGCCGTCGCCGACTTCTCCGCGGAGGACCACGCCATGGCACTGCGCTGGGCGGCCGCCAAGTGCGCGGTCGTCACCACCACCGACCGCGTCTTCGAAGGAAAGTGACCCCCATGGCCCTCACGATCGAACAGATCCGCGCCGACGTAGCCGACGTCCTGGGCGAGGACCCCGCCGACATCCCCGACGACGAGAACCTCGTGGACTACGGCCTCGACTCCGTCCGCATCATGACGCTCGTCGAGCGCTGGCGCCGCGACCACGGCACCGAGGTCACCTTCGTCGACCTCGCCGAGAAGCCGGCCATCGAGCAGTGGGCGCCGCTGCTGGGGGCCCGGGCATGACCGTCCCCGCTCTGGAGCGGCCCGTCGACGGCACGGCCCCCGCCCGGCGCCACGCGCCGCGCGGCGGCCTGCCGCTGACGGCCGCTCAGGCGGGCATGTGGCGCGCCCAGGCCCTCGACCCGGGCAGCCCCGCCCTCAACACCGCCGAGTACCTCGACATCCACGGCGACGTCGACCCGACGCTGTTCGCCGAGGCCCTGCACCGCACCGTCGGCGAGGCCGACGCCCTGCGCGTCCGCATCGCCGACACCCCCGCCGGACCCCGCCAGCTGCCCCTGGACATTCCCGCGCCCGGCCACGGCTTCCCGCTCCACACCGCCGACCTGCGCGAGCGCAGGGACGCCCGGGCCGCGGCCCTGGCCTGGATGCGCGCCGACTCCGCCACCCCCTTCGACCCGGCCGCCGGACCGCTCTTCGCCCACGCCCTGTTCCGCGTCGGCGACCACCGCTGGCTGTGGTACCACCGCGCCCACCACGCCGTCCTCGACGGCTACGGCCACTCCCTGATCGCCCGCCGCGTCGCCGAGACCTACACCGCCCTCGTCGCCGGCGGCGACCCCGGCCCGAGCCCCTTCGGACGGCTCGCCGCCCTCGTCGACGAGGACACCGCCTACCGGGCCTCGGCCACCTACGACCGCGACCGCGAGCACTGGCTCGGCCACCTGGCGGAGGGCCCCCGCGTCCCCACCCTGGCCGGCCGCACCGCCCCGCCCTCGCGCACGTCCCTGCGCCACACCGCGCACCTCGACCCCGCCGCGAGCGCCCGGCTGCGGGAGCTGGCCGCCTCCGTCCGCGCCACCTGGCCCGACGTGCTGCTGGCCGCGCAGGCCCTCTACCTCGCCCGCGCCACCCGCAGCGAGGACATCGTCCTGGGCCTGCCCATGATGGGCCGCATGGGCTCCGTCGCCCTGCGCGTACCCGGCATGGTCATGAACGTCCTGCCGCTGCGCTTCACCGTGACCCCGGACGCCACCTTCGCCGAACTCGCCCGCCAGGCCGACCTCGGCATCCGGGCCGCCCGCCGCCACCAGCGCTACCGCGACGCCGACCTGCGCCGCGACGCCGCTGCCGTTGGCGTTGCCTCCGTCGGCCCCCTTGTCGGCCCGCTCGTCGGTCCTCTCGTCGGTCCTCTCGTCAACGTGATGCCCTTCGACTACGGGCTGACCTTCGCCGGCGCCCCCTCCGAGGCCCACAACGTGTGCGCCGGGCCCGTCGAGGACATGGACGTCAACATCTACGACCGGGCCGACGGCTCCGGCCTGCGCATCGACTACGACGCCAACCCGGCCCTCTACGACGACGCCGAAGTCGCCGCCCACCAGCGGCGTTTCCTCGACCTGCTCACCCGCATCGCCGACGGCGACCCCCACCGGCCGCTCTCCGCGCTGGGCCTGGCCACCGGCGAGGAGCGCGAGCGCGTCCTGGGCGAGTTCAACGACACCACCGTCGCCCTGCCCCCGACGACCCTGATCGGCCCCGTCGAGGCCCGCGCCGCCCGCACCCCGGGCGCCCTCGCGCTCGTCACCGACGGACAGCGCCTGACCTACGCGGAGCTCAACTCCCGCGCCAACCGCCTCGCCCGCCACCTCATCGGCCTGGGCCTGCGCCCCGGCACCCGGGCGGCCGTGGCCCTGCCGCGCTCCGCCGAGCTGGTCGTCGCCCTGCTGGCCGTCCTCAAGACGGGGGCGGCGTACGTCCCCGTGGACCCCGGCCACCCGAAGGACGGCCTCACGTTCCTGGCCGACGACGCCGCGCCCGTGTGCGTCTTGACGGACACCGCGGGCCGGGCGGCGCTCCCGGACACCGCGCCCCCGGCCGTGGCGCTGGACGACCCCGCGCTGACGGCGGAGCTGGCCGACCACTTGCCCACCGACCCGGGCCGCGCGCTCACCCCGCAGCACCCCGCGTACGTCCTCCCCGCCGCGCCCCGTGACGTCGTCGTGCCCCACTCGGCCGTCGACAACCGGCTGCGCTGGATGCAGGACCGGTTCCGGCTGGAGCCCGGGGACCGGGTGCTGCAGCGGACCGGCGCCGGCGCCGACGCGTCGGCGTGGGAGTTCCTCTGGCCGCTGCGGGAGGGCGCCACCCTCGTCCTCGCCGGGCCGGACGCCCTGGCCCGTACCATCCGCGAACACGGCGTCACCACCGCCCACTTCGCGCCGTCCGCGCTGGCCGGCTTCCTGGCGGAGGCGGAGGCGGATTCGGGTACGGAGGTGGCGCACTGTGCCGGGCTGCGCCGGGTGCTGTGCGGCGGTGAGGTGCTGCCGCGCGAGACGGTGAACCTCTTCCACCACGTGCTGCCCGGCGTCCGGCTGCACCACCTCTACGGACCCGCGGAAGCGGCCGCCGTGGCCTCCCACCACCGGTTCGAACCGGCGGAGCCCGGCGCGCCCGTACCGCTGGGGCAGCCCGTGTGGAACACCCGGCTGTACATCCTCGATGCCGCGGGGCAGCCCTGCCCGCCCGGCGTCACCGGCGAGCTGTACGTCGCCGGTGACCGGCCGGCGGACGCGGGCCGCGGCGAGGGGTTCGTGGCGGACCCGTTCGGGCCGCCCGGCGCGCTCATGTACCGCACGGGCGACCTCGCCCGCTGGCGGGAGGACGGCGCCGCCGAGTACGCGGGCCGCGCCGACGGCGACCGCACGGCGGTCGCCCCTGTGACTCCGGCCTCGGCGGATGCCGCCGCCGAGGCCGGGCCGACGGAACCCGCGCGGGCGGGGGAGCGCGACCGGTGCGCCTGAGGGTGCTCGGCCACGACCCGCTGCCCGGCCCGTGGCCGGCCGGCGGCGGGTCGCCGCACGCCTGGCTGCTGCGCATCCCGGCCGACGGCGCGCGCTACCGCGCCGACGTGCTGGACGCGCAGGAGCGCTCCCGCGCCGCCGCGTTCGTACGGCCGTTGCACCGGGAGCGCTTCGTGGCCGCGCACGCGGGGCTGCGCCACCTGCTGGGCGCCTACCTGGGCCTGGACCCGGCGGCGGTCGAGCTGACCCGTCGGCCGTGCCCCGGCTGCGGCGGGCCGCACGGCCGCCCGGCCGTCGCGGGCCCGGTGCCGCCGCTGCACTTCAACCTCTCGCACGCCGGGGACCTGGCGCTGTTCGCGTTCGCCGGCACCCCGGTGGGCGCGGACGTCGAGGAGGTCCAGCCCCCGTCCGTGGCGGCCGAGGTGGCGCGCGTCCTGCACCCGGCCGAGACCGCCGAACTGGACGCCCTGCCCGACGCGGAGCGCCCCGCGGCCTTCGCGCGGTGCTGGACCCGCAAGGAGGCCTACCTCAAGGGCACGGGCCGGGGGCTGTCCGAGAGCCCCTCCGTGACGTACGTCGGGACGGGCCCGCAGCCCGCGTCGCCGCCGGGCTGGGCGCTGCGCGACACCGATGCCGGGCCGGGGTACGCGGCGGCCGTGGCGCTGTCCATGCCGCTGTCCGTGCACTGACCGTCTGCTGCTTGCGGGAGGCAACGCCGGTTCTTCAGGAGAGGGGGCCGTTCAGCAGGGCCGGTACGTCCGCGATCGAGTCGACCGTGTACCGCGCCCCCACCGCGAGCCCCTCGGCGGCCTGCCCCGCGTACTTGCCGGTGCGCACCTGGATCGTGGTCGCGCCGATCCCGTTCCCGCCGGCGTTGTCGGTCGTGGCGTCGTCACCGACGACCGCCGTCTGGTGCGCGGTGAAGCCCGTCGACGTGGCGGCGAGCCCGAAGTACTCGTGGGAGGGCTTGCCCAGCAGCCGGGCGGAACGGCCCGTGCCGTACTCGAGGGCGGCGACGATCGCCCCGGTGTCGATGAACTCCTCGCCCTCCGGGGTGCGGTAGAGCGCGCCGCGCTGCAGCGCGATGAGCTCCGCGCCCGCGCGAACCGCCCGGAAGGCCCGGTTCAGGAGCTCGTAGTCCAGCACCTTTTGGCAGTCGCCGACCACCACGTGTGTAGGGCCGTTGCCCTCTGGCCCGTCGGGATGCAATGACCTGCGCAGCTCCTCGGACATCAGCGACAGCACGCGCGGGGCGGCGCATGTCTCCAGCAGCGTCCGCGCGGCGACCACCGGCGTGAAGAGTTCGTCCCGCTTGATGTCCAGACCGCAGGCGCACAGGCTCTCCAGCGTCGCCTCGACGGTTTTGGACTCGGTATTGGTGAGAAAACGCAGCGCATATCCACGGTCCCGCAGGCTGTTCACGGCCTCCGGCGCGCCTTCTATGGCAATTCCGTGGTCGAAGACGGTTCCATTGATGTCGATCAACAGTGCTCGGATGTGAGACTGCACGTGAGTTCGAACCTGGGATTCCATGGCTGTCTCCCCTCGTGCGATGGAGAAACGCCTGTCGATCCTACCCCGGCGGGCGGAACACCACGACCCCTGCCATCCTGAGAGCGGCCGGTCACCTTTCTGGCCGAACGCTGTCCTCCGTGCCGCACGGAAGGGGGCTCGCAAATGACCGCAGGCTTTGATCCGGCAAGGACGATGAGACCGTTCCGGCGAATAGGGCTCGCGGCGGAGCATGAATCACCGGAGAATCCATGTGGCTCCGAGATGCGGGTCGCGCTGACCCCTGGCGGTGTGAAAGCACTGGTCAGGCATGGTTGCGCGGTAGCCGTCGAGCGTGGCGCCGGGGCGGCCACGGGATATCCCGACACCGCCTACGTCGCGGCCGGTGCGGCCATCGAATCACGGGCCTCCCTCTACCGCTCGAAAGACCTGGTCATCAAGCTCAAAGGGCCGGCCCATCACGACCTCGCGCACATGGACCCCGGATCCAGCCTGCTCTGCATGGCGCATGTGCAGTCCATTCCCGAAAGAGTGGCCGTCGCCGACGAGAACGCGGTGAACATCGTCGCCATGGAATTGATATGCGAAAGCCCTGAACTCCTCGCGGATCCTTACGTTCGTAGTCGGCTGGCCATGGAGCGGATTCTCGGCGGGCACCACTCCGCACATTCCGTGCCGCCCGCGCCCGATGCTCGGTCCCTCGCCTTCGTCGGGTTCCCCGCCGACTCCTATGGGGCCCTCCAGTACGCCGCCCGCTGTCTGCCGCGCTCCCTCCAGGTGCTTCAGGCCCACCCCCCGCGCCCCGCGGACCCTGCCGTCCTCGCCATCGGCGCCGACGAGCTCGCGGAGATCGCCGCCGCCATTCCGCCGGACCGCGTGGACGAGCACCGGGCCGGCCGGACCCTGAAGGCGTACGGCGGGAGACGGATCCACTGCCTGCACGAGACCGGGCGGGCCGGCGCCCGCTTCGGCATCGACCTCGTCCTCGAACACAACCGGCACATCCCGGGCCCCGCCGCCGTCAGGACCACCGTCCTCGGCTACGGCAACGTCGCCTTCGGCGCCCTCGACGAATGCGTCCGGCAGGGTGTGGCCACCGTCGACATCCTCACCAAGCGGGCCACCGCCCGCCCGGCCGTCCGCCGCTACCTGCGGTCCAGCGACCTCATCATCAACGGGGTCGAACTGGCCGCGCAGTTCCGCGGAACGCACTACATCGTCACCGACGACGACCTGAAGTCCGTCCTGCGCCCCGGCACGGTCGTCGTCGACCTGGTGGGCGGCTGCGCCACCAACCGCACCCCCGTGGAGCCGATCGTCGAGTGCACCCACCCCGCCGACCCGTACATCGTCCGCGACGGCGTCTGCCTGGCCTCCGTCTGGGGCTGGCCCCTCATGGGATTCCAGCGCGAATCCGTGGAGCGCTACAGCCGCCAGATCGTCCGCGTCCTGCTCGGCGAGGAACAGCTGATCAACGGGCTGGCCACCGCGCCTCCCGGCGTCCAACGCGCCCTCGTGGCAGGTCCGGTGCTGTCCGGGCGGCCCTCTTCCCAGTCGATGGCACTCAGTGCCACACTCGGGGGATGATCAAGAGATCGACCGATGCGACGGACCACGTCTGGGCGCTGCTCGGCGGGGACCCCGCCCTCACGGCGGCCGTCGGCCTCGGCGGGCCCGGGCCCGGAGGCGCGCTCCGGGCCCGGCTGCCTGTGCGCGAGATGGCCCGGTCGACCGTGGCCGTCTGCGCGCTCGCCGCGGCCGAGCTGGCCGCCGCGCGGCGCGGCGGCGGCCCGCTTCCCGCCGTACGCGTCGACGACGGCGCCGTGGCGGCCGCGTTCGTCAGCGAACGGCACCTGCGCGTCGGGGGACGGGCGGCCACCACGTTCGCGCCGCTGTCCCGCTTCTGGCGCACCGCCGACGGGTGGGTGCGCACCCACGCCAACTACCCCCACCACCGGGCGCGGCTCCTGGCCGCCCTCGGGCAGCCGGACGCCGGTGCCGGCGGCGACGAGGCGCTCGCCGGCCGCGTCGCCGACGTGCTCGCCGGGCGCGAGGCCGCCCAGGTGGAGGAGGAGATCCACGCGGCCGGCGGGCTGGCCGTCGCCGTGCGCACGCCGCACGAATGGGCTGTCCATCCGCAGGGGGCCGCGGTCGCGCAGCGGTCGCTGCTCTCGTTGGAGCGGATCGGGGGTGGGGCGGTGCGGAGGTTCGGCGGCCACGTCGGCGGGCTTCCCGCCGCCGGGCTTCGGGTGCTCGACCTCACCCGCGTCATCGCCGGGCCCGTCGCCACGCGCACCCTCGCCCTGCTCGGCGCGGACGTGCTGCGCGTCGACTCGCCCTCCCTGCTGGAGAGTCAGGACGCCCACAACGACACCGGTTTCGGTAAGCGCTCCACCACGCTCGACCTCGCCCGGGCGGCCGACCGCGCCACGTTCGACGAGCTGCTCGCCACCGCCGACGTCGTCGTCACCGGCTACCGGCCGGGCGCGCTCGACCGCCACGGCCTGTCGCCGCAGGCCCTGGCCGAGCGCCGGCCCGGGCTGGTCATCGGCCAGTTGAGCGCGTGGGGCACGTACGGGCCGTGGGGCGGGCGGCGCGGCTTCGACAGCCTGGTGCAGGCCGCGTGCGGCATCGCCGCCGTCGAGGCCGGTCCGGACAGCCGGCCCGGTGTGCTGCCTGCGCAGGCCCTGGACCACGGTACGGGGTATTTGCTGGCCGCCGCTGTGCTGCGGGGCGTTACGGATCAGCGGGCCGGGGGCGGGACGTACTTGGCGCGGCTTGCTCTTGCGCAGACTGCTGCTTGGTTGGCGCGTGGTGTGGGGCGCGACGAAACGTTGCGGGATGTGGGGGAGTGCGACGTTGAGCCCTGGATGCGGGAGCGGCCTGGGGCGTTCGGGCCTGTGCGGTATGTCTCTTCGCCCGTTGTCTTTGACGGTGGGCCGTCCGACTGGGCTTGTGTGGCGGGGCGTTGGGGTGCTGACGCCGCTGTCTGGGGCGGGGCCGGGGGCGGTGCGGGCCCTTCTGGGGCTGCATGATTTACGGCGGGTGCCGTTTCGCGTTGACGGCACCCCCAATGCCGCCGCAAATCACGCTTTACGCCCCTGCCAGGGCCCACACCGCCCCCGGCCCCTCCGGTCGGTTCCGGGCGAACTGGCACCCCGAAGCGTCCGGCTCCGTCGCTTGGGGAATCGATCACCGTATCCGCCCTGCTGGAAGCCGAGGTTGCCGTGGTCACGTCCGTTCGTCCTGCTGTTCTGACTCTGCCTGCCGCTCCTTTGGGGCCCGAGAATCCCCTGGCTCCGCTCAAGGCTCCTCGCGACGTGCACCGGGACATTCGGGCCGTTGACCGGATGCCCTCGGATATGGCTCGGCAGATGCGGTACGGACCTCTGCGGTCCCTGCTGCCCGTGCGGCGGCGTGATGGGTATGGGCGTGAGCGTGTGCCGACGGACTTTGACGCGATCGTCATCGAGAACGACCGGCTGCGTGCCACCGTGCTGCCTTCTCTCGGCGGTCGCGTGCACTCCCTTGTGCACAAGCCGACCGGCCGCTCGCTCCTGTACACCAACCCCGTGCTCCAGCCCGCCGGCTTCGCCCTCAACGGTGCCTGGTTCTCCGGCGGCATCGAGTGGAACATCGGCGCCACCGGACACTCCACCCTGTCCGTCGCCCCGCTGCATGCCGCCCGTGTGCCCGCGCCCGACGGTGGGGAGATGCTGCGGCTGTGGGAGTGGGAGCGGCTGCGTGATCTGCCCTTCCAGGTCGATCTGTGGCTGCCCGACGGTTCCGACTTCCTGTACGTCGGTGTGCGCGTGCGCAATCCGCACGATCGGCCCGCTCCTGTGTACTGGTGGTCCAACACCGCCGTCCCGGAAGGGGCGCGCACCCGTGTCCTCGCCCCTGCCGACTCCGCCTGGCACTTCGGGTACGAGCGTTCCCTGCGTCATGTTGCGGTGCCGGTGTCTGGGGATTGCGACGGCACTTATCCGCTCAGTGGGGATCGGCACGCCGATTTCTTCTATGACCTGCCTGAGGGTGAGCGGCCCTGGATCGCCTCGTTGGACGAGCGTGGGCGGGGGCTTGTGCAGACCTCGACCGGTTTGCTGCGGGGGCGCAAGCTCTTCGTCTGGGGTGCGGGAGCCTCCGGGCGGCGCTGGCAGGAGTGGCTCACCGAGCCGGGCACCGGCGGCTACGCCGAGATCCAGGCGGGGCTCGCCCGTACCCAGCTCGAACACCTGCGGCTGGAGGCGGGCGGCGAGCTGGCGTGGCTCGAGGCGTACGGGCCGCTGGACGCCGACCCCGGGCGGGTGCACGGGGCCGACTGGGCTGCTGCCCGTGCCGAGGCCGCCGGGCGGCTGGAGGAGGCCCTGCCGCGTGCCACCGTGGACGCCGCGTACGCGGACTGGCGGCCGTACGCCGACCATGAGCCCAAGGACATGCTGGCCACCGGCTCCGGGTGGGGTGCGCTCGAAGTCGAGCGCGGGCGGCTCGACCTGCCCGGCACGCCGTTCCGGGCGGCGACCCTGGGCGACGAACAGCGGGCGTGGCTGGGGCTGTTGCGCACCGGTGTCCTCGCCGAGGACGGGCCCGAGCCCGGGCACTCGCTGGTCTCGCCGCGCTGGCGGGAACTGCTGGAGGCCGCCGACCCCGGGCCGTCCGCCTCCTATCACCTCGGCGTCGCCCAATGGCACGCCGGCGACCGGTCGCAGGCGGTCCGCAGCTGGGAGCGCGCCCTGCGGGAGGGCCTGACCTGGCCCGCGCTGCGCGCCCTGGCCGCTGCCGACCAGGCCGACGGCCACCCCGAGCGGGCCGCCGACCGCTACGCCGCCGCCGTGACCGAGGCACGCGTCGCCGGGGCCTCGCGAGCCGCCCGGTCCGCGCTGGCGCTCGAGGCGGCCGGTGCGCTGCTGGACGCCGGGCGGGCCGACGACGCCGCCGCCGTCCTGGCGGCCGAGCCGTCCGGCGCTCGCGCGCACGGCCGCTTCCGGCTGCTCCGGGCCCGCGTCCTGCTCGCCCAGGGGGACGCGGCGGGGGCGCGCGCGGTCTTCGACGAAGGCTTCGACATGGACGACCTGCGGGAGGGCGAACACACCCTCGCCGACGTCTGGTACGCCGTCGCCGAGCGCCTGGTGGCGGGGAAGGGGCCGGTCACGGAGGCCGTACGCGCCCGTGCTCGCCAGGCGCATCCGCTGCCGGCGCGGTACGACTTCCATTCCTGAACCAGCCGGCCCACCACCTTCACCTCTCTGTTGCAGGCCGACCTTTGGGCACTTACGGTGATTTTCTTGGTGCTTTCGGTGATCGATGGAGGCGGCGGTGAGGGCATGGCGGTGGATTGCGCTGGCCTCCGCGTCGATCGGGTGGTGGGTCGCGCAACCGGCACAGGCCGCCGAAAGGGCTTATTGCCCGGAAATCCGGCAACCCGAGAAGACTGTCGTCAAGTACAACCTTGTCTTCGACCAGCGCCATGCCGATTTCGTCAAGGTGCAACAGGTGACAAGCGTCGAAATTTCGGATCGTCAGTGGGATTTCGCGAACGCCCTGACGCTCAGCGCGGACAGTAGCGAACATCGAGATGCCATGCAGTGCCTGTTGTACGAGGGCAGAAAAACGAAGAAAAAGTTCAACCAGTGGCATCCGGAGTGGCAATCCATCAGCTCCCAGGCGACCAAGGAAAAAGACCTGGTCACTGTGCGATACGAGTCATGGAATCTGATCAGCAGTCCTGGTGAATTCGAAGTGGGTCCATGGACGGTCCTGGTCAGACGGGGCAAGGACTGGGAGGCCGTCCTCCGCTCACCGGATGCTCTGAAGGGGGCCTCGCGCAAGATGGTCGAGGTCAAGACGGGCGGCCTGGAGATCAGCGGAGCACCCGGAGCCTCGAGCGCAAGCAAAGCCAGCAGGGTTTGGGCCATGAACGGCTCGGGTGCCGAGGTCAAGATAGTGCCACCACGGAATCTTTCCGCGGTGCTGAGTCGCCGCGATTCCTGGATCGAGTCGCTGGGTGTCGTCTCCTGGTGGATCTGCAGCTCGGCCGTGATCGCCCTGTCGGTATGGCCTTTCCTTGAGAAGAAGACCGTCGGCAGAGACAAGAAGGCCGTCGGTAACCCCAAGAAGGCTGCTGCCAGGGTTTTGGCCACCACGGCTTTGCAGTGGGCCGGGCTGAGTGCGGCCCTCGCCCTGGCATTGCTCCTGGTGCTCCAGCCCTCTCCCAGCGCAAACCGTTGGCGCGCCCTTGTCGGAATCACATCGGGACTTGCTCTCGTCCTCCTCGCACGGCCATGGCTTCCATTGGCGCAGGGTTCCGACGAAAGTCAGAAAGCACTGAAGAGGCGAATTGTCGTCGTCGCCGCCTCCGCAGCGGCAGCGATCGGCCTGCTGGTGATCGTGGCTCCCCAGCTCTTCGGCCTCCCGTCGAATCTCATGCCGGCAGCCCAGCCTCCGCTCCCAGGGATTGTCGGGCTGGTCCTGTTGGACATGTCCGTGCTGTGGCTGTGGTTTACCGCGATGGCTGCATGGGGCTGGCGTTTTGCGCGGGAAGGAAGGTTGGGTAGACCTTCGATCGGAAACGAGCCTGACCATCACCTCCGGAATATCACTGTAATCGGAGCGGTGCTCGCCGTTGCCGCAGCCATGGTGGTGGTCTGCTATGCACTGTCCTTTGAGCTCAGGTGGGAACGCGCCAACTGGATCGGTGGGGCAAGTGCGCTGTTCGATAACACCCGAGGTAGCGCCCTGAGCCAGCAACTCGCGGAACTCTCGTCTGTCGGTCCGCTATGGGCGTACGCCCACACATGGGTATTGACGGGAGTCGCGCTTGTGGCGCTGCTCCATATCAGTTCCCGGCTCAAGCCCCGAAAAAATTCCCTTGGCCCCAAGGGATGGGATCTGCTGCTGGTGACCGCTGTCTTCGCCATCGTGACATTGAGGGGGGTCAAGTTTGCGGGAAGCTCATCGGAAGTGTACGGCCTCTGGCTGCCTCTGAATATGGTGGCTCTCTATGCCATGGTGAAGGCCGGGCGTCGATGGTCGGTGCTGGGTCGAATGGACCGAGAGGTGAAGAAATGCATGACAGAAGAAGCAGCAGCAGAAAAAGAGAGTTACGTCGCGGCAGAGCTGGGCACTCGGGCCGGGCACCGGCGGTTGATGGACGAAGCCCGCCGCTGTCGCGATCTGCTCCACCGACTGCATCTCGTTGATCACGGGCGCGCGGAGGGAGTCACGAGACGGAATCTGGAGAAGCAGCTCAGTGCACTGCACCACTGGCGGCCCACCGAATGCAGCCACGACTGCCTACCGGACCCTGTATCCGTGGTCGACGTCGCCCTCAGCTGGGGGCCGCGTCGGCGCTGGTGGAAGAACGCCATCAAGGCTGCGCGCTGGGCTGCCATCTTCGGAATTATCCCGAGTATGGTCACCGCCTGGTATGAGAACGCCTACGACATCGAGCATTGGACGTTCACGCTCGACGCGCCTACGGGCATTCCGGATATGTTCTGGGAGTTCGTGAGGCAGGAGATCTTCTTCGCCGGTGCGGGGCTGGTCCTGGGGGCGTTGTGGCGCGTGCTGCCCGGAGAGCGTGGCCCGGTGCGGGCCTTCAACCTGTTCATCGCCTGGCTCGTCCCCATCGCTGTGCTGGCCATGCTCAACCACAGCATCGACCGCAAGGCGCTGGGCCTGGCGGTCCTGAACGTCGTCCTGATGCTCATGGTGCTGACACTGACGAGCATGTGGATGGACACGGAAACGTTCAGTCGTGAACGGCCCTACTGGACCAAACGCCTCGGCCTGCTGGCGTCGGTCTACCAGGTGCACGGCCTCTCCGGGCAGCTCGCCTTCCTGATCGTGCAGGCGGGGGCCGCGGTGACGATCTGGCGTCAGATCGTCACCGCGTGATCACCGGGTATCACCCCGGTCGGCGGTCGACGTACTCGAAGACCGAGCCGTCCGGGTGGCGGGCCACCAGGTTGCGGCCGATCGGCGTCGGCAGGGGGCCCGCGATGATGTCGGCCCCCACAGCCTGGAGATCGGTGAGGGCCTCGTCCACGTCCGTGACGGCGACGGTCGCGGTGATCTTCCGCAGGATGGAGAGCTCCGCCTCCGGCCCGCTCATGAGGAAGAAGCAGCCGACGGCCGCCACCGCCACCCCTCCGCGCCGGAAGCGGAGCGCCTCTTCCCCGGTCAGCCGTTCGTAGACCGCGATCGCCGCTTCCAGATCGGCGACGCACACCCGTAGCGAAGTCCCCAGAATGTTCATGTGCAGCAGGCTAGTTGACCCTGCAGAGCAGTTCGCCGTTGAGCACCGAGAACCACGCGTCCTCGTGACGGCCCCACTCCCGCCAGGCCCGGGCGATCGCCTCCAGGCCCTCCCGGTCGGTGTGGCCGCCCGCGAGCGCGAGGTCGGCGTAGGGGGAGGAGAGCGTGCGGTCCGCCCACAGGCCGCTCCACCAGGCGCGCTTCTCCGGGTCCGCGTAGCACCAGGCGCCCGCCGTCGCCGTGACGTCGGTCAGGCCCGCCTGCCGGGCCCAGGACAGCAGCCGGCTCCCGGCGTCCGGCTCCCCGCCCCCGGCGCGGGCCACCCGTACGTACAGACGCTGCCAGTCGTCCAGGCCGGGCACGTGCGGGTACCAGGTCATGGCCGTGTAGACGACGTCGCGGACGGCGACGAGGCCGCCGGGGCGGCATACGCGGCGCATCTCGCGCAGCGCGGCCACCGGGTCGTCGAGGTACTGGAGCACCTGGTGGGCGTGGACGACGTCGAAGGAGTCGTCGGGGAAGTCCAGGGCGCGTATGTCGCCGGTGGTGAAGTCGATGTTCCTCAGGCCCCGTTCACGGGCGATCGCGCGGGCGTGCTCCAGGATTCCCGGGGCCGCGTCCAGGCCCGTCACCCGGCCCTGCGGGACCAGGGCCGCCAGGTCGGCGGTGATGCTGCCCGGGCCGCAGCCGATGTCCAGGACCTGGTGGTGCGGCCTCAGCTCGGGCAGCAGATAGGCGGCGGAGTCGGCGGCCCCGCGCCTGCCGTGGGAGCGCAGCACCGACTCGTGGTGGCCGTGGATGTAGACCGTGGTCGCGTCGTTCCGCTTCTTCCGTTCCTCGGGCATGGTGGTCCCCTCGCTGCTGGGTGCGGTGGCGCTTTTCACCGTACGCAATCGATCTCGCATCGCGAGAGCCCCGTCTTGCGATGCGGGACGGTCCGTCACCCGCCCGCCCGTGTCGGCCCGCCGCGCACACCAAGATCTGCGAAGGTGGACGGAGGACCGGGCCGGGTGAGGTACGGAGGTACGGATGCAGCAGGGCTCCGCGGCACCCTCCGCCCTCCCCGGGCCCGAGCGCGGACTGCCCGTCCTGCCCGAACTCGCCGCACGGCTGGCGGAGGCGGCCGGCCGCTCCGGCCCCGAACCCCTCGGCGGCGGGCCCGAGCTGCGCACCGCCGCCTGCGCCTACTGGACCCGGCGCGGGCTGCCCACCGCCCCCGAGCACGTCGTCGCCGGCCCTGGCCCACAGCCTCTGCTGCTGGCCCTGTTCGCCTCGGCGGGCGGCGAGGTGCTGCTGACCCGGCCCTGCGCCGCCTGGTACGGCCCGCTCGCCCGGCTCGCCGGGCGGCTCGCCTACCACGTGCCCGTGCCGGCCGAGTGCGGCGGCGTGCCCGACCCGTTCGCGCTGCTGGAGACCGTACGGCGGATCCGTGCCGAGGGCGGGCGGCCGCGGTTCCTCGTGCTGTCCGTCGCCGACGACACCACCGGCACGGTGGCCCCGCCGGAGATCCTCCACGAGGTCTGCGAGGCCGCGGCCGCCGAGGAACTGACCGTCATCAGCGACGAGACCTGGCGCGACGTCCTGCACGACCGGCACGCCACGGTCTTCGTCGGCCCCGCCGAGATGTACCCCGACCGCGTCGTCGTCCTCGCCGACCTCGCCGGGCCCCTGGCCCCCGCCGCCTGGCCCGTGGCCGTCGCCCGCTTCCCCGCCGGCGGCAGCGGGCCGGCCCTGCGCGCACGGGCCGGCACGGTCCTGACCGCCCTGGGGGCCGAACTGCCGCCGCCCGTCGCCGCCGCGGCCCGCTGGGCGCTGACCGAACCCGGGCCCGTGCGCGAGCGCACCGCCGCCACCGCACGGCTGTACGGGGCGCTGGGCGCCGCGGCCCGCGAACGGCTGGACGCCGCCGGGGTGCTGTGCCGGCCGCCGCAGACCGGCCCCCACCTCTACGCCGACCTCGGCGAGCTGCGCGACGCCCTCGCCGCCCGCCGCATCACCGACTCCGTCGAGCTGGAGGGCTACCTCAGCGCGGTCCTCGGCCATCCCGTGCCCGGCGGGCACCGCTTCGGGGACGCCCCCGACGCACTGCGGGTCCGGCTCTCCACGCCGCCGCTGCTGGGCGCCTGTGACGAGGGGCGGCAACGCGCCCTGGATGCCGCCGACCCGGCGGCGGAGCCGGATGTCGCGGAGGCGTTGTCCACTTTTGGATCGGCGTTCAGTGAACTCGCAGGTATCTGATCTACCGTCGAGCGGTGAGCGTGCCGCGGCCCCCGCCTGCCGCACCGTCCAGGTTCCGGTTCCCCACGAATGGAGCCCCAGATGACCGAACAGACCGAGCGGCCCCTCGCGCAGCCGCGCCCCCTCGGCGAGATCCGTTCCTGGCCCCCGTCGTTCGCCGACCGCCTCACCGCGCCCCTGCCGGGCGTGCGCGCCCTGGCCCGCCTCGCCCGCGAGGGCCGGCTGCGGCCGAGCGCCGAGGCGCTGCTGGAACTCCCCGACCTGCCCTTCGAGCCCGGGCCGCTGCCGGCCGTCGACGCCGGCTCGCTCGCCCTCACCTGGGCGGGGCACGCCAGCTGGGTACTGCGCGTGGGCGGTCTGACGGTCCTGACCGACCCCGTCTGGTCCCGCAGAATCCTCGGCACCCCCGCCCGCGTCACCCCGGTGGGCGTGGCGTGGGAGGACCTGCCGAGGATCGACGCCGTCGTCATCAGCCACAACCACTACGACCACCTCGACGCCCCCACCCTCAAGCGGCTGCCCCGCGACACCCACCTCCTCCTCCCCGCCGGCCTCGCCTCCTGGGCGCGCCGCCGCCGCTTCACCCGCGTCACCGAACTCGACTGGTGGGAGGCCGTGGAGCTGCCCGGCCCGGCCGGCCCGGTCCGCTTCGACTTCGTTCCGGCCCACCACTGGAGCAAGCGCACCCTCATCGACACCTGCCGTTCGCTGTGGGGCGGCTGGGTGCTGACCGCGCCGGGCGGGCGGCGCGTGTACTTCGCGGGGGACACCGGCTACGGCTTCTGGTTCGAGCGGATCGGCCGCCGCTACCCCGGCATCGACGTGGCGCTGCTGCCCATCGGCGCCTACGACCCGCGCTGGATGCTGGAGACGGTGCACACCGACCCGGAGGAGGCCGTACGCGCCTGCGGGGACCTGGGGGCCCGGGCGATGGGGGCGATGCACTGGTCGACGTTCCTGCTGTCCGCCGAGCCGCCGATGGAGCCGCTGCGGCGGGTGCGCGCGGCCTGGGAGGCGGCGGGGCGGCCCCGGGAGGACCTGTGGGACCTTCCGGTGGGGGCCTCGCGGGTGCTGTCGGCCCTGTGAACCCCCGGCCCGCCGGTCAGCCGCTCCAGGCGAAGGTGAAGCGGTTGGCGCCGTGGCCGGTGCAGGTCAGGAACGAGGGGAAGCGGCTGGCCCGGGTGTCGACGCCGACGACGCCGGTCGGCTCCTCGTAGGTGAAGCACACCGATCCGATCGCCACGACCTCCTCCTCGCGCCGCACGACGAGCTGCACGGGCGCACCCTCCCTGATGCCGAAGTCCCGGGCGGGAGCGCCGGATTCCAGGCGGACGTCGAGGCCGTCCGGCTCCCGCAGGAACTGCAGCGTGACGGCCCGGGCCGGATCCCGGAGGCCCGCGAGGTCCACCCGCACCTCCCGGCCCCTGGGCCCGTCGGGCGCGGCCACCGCCAGGCTGTGGAAGCCGCCGGCGGCCACCAGCGTGACGGTCCTGTCCTTCGCCTCCGCGAGGATGCCCGAGACCTGGCCGTCGCCGTCCTTGCCGGCGCCCAGGAGCGCGCCGTCCCGCGTCACCGCGAGGCTGTGCAGATAGCCCGCGGCGATCGCGGCGACCTTCCGGCCCTGTGCGGCCCTGACGATGCCCGACACCTGGTGGTTACCGTCCCGGCCGGCGGCCAGCAGCCGGCCGTCGTCGGTCAGCGCCAGGCTCTGCAGGGCGGCCGCGGACACGGCGACGACCTTCGCGTCCCCGGCCGCCGCCAGGATGCCGGACACCTGCCCGTCCTCGTCCCGCCCGGCCGCCAGCAGCCGCCCGTCCCGGGTGACGGCCAGGCTGTGGAAGTCACCGGCGGCCGCCGCCGCGACCTGCCCGCCCCGGGCCGCCGCGAGGATGCCCGAGACCTGCCGGTCGCCGTCGTGGCCGGCGCCGAGCAGCTCCCCCTCGTCGGTCACCGCCAGGCTGTGCACGGAACCGGCCGCCACGGCGGTGACCTTCCCGCCCCGGGCGGCCTCGAGGAGGCCCGACACCTGCCGGTTGTGGTCCTTGCCCGCGCCCAGCAGCAGCCCGTCGCGGGTGACGGCCAGGCTGTGGAACCCGCCGCCGGCCACCGCGGCCACCGCCCGGCCCCGCGCGGCCGCGAAGATGCCCGTCACCTGCTCGCAGTCGTCCAGCCCCGCCGCGATCAGCCGCCCCTCCTCGGTCACCGCCAGGCTGTGGTAGCCGCCCCCGGCCATCGCCACGACCTTCCGCTCCCGTGTCCCCCGCAGGATCCCCGGTACCTGCCCCTGAAGGCTCAGCCCCGCGGCGAACAGCTGCCCGCCGGCGCGGGTCGGTACGACCGCCATGAGCCCTCCAGTCGATTCGGCACGGTGAGGTCCACGCTGGTCGCTCGCACAGGCTGCGGCACGTGCGGCAAGGCCGAACAGGTGAGCTCAGCGCAGCCGGCGTCGCAGCGTCGGCACCGCGCCCACCGCCAGGGTCAGCAACACCGCCGCCACCACGCCCTCCCACGGCCGGGCGAAGAGCGAGCCGCCGACCACCCCGATGACCTGGTACGTGGCCGCCCACGCCAGGCACGCGGGGAAGTCCCCGCGCGCGAAGCGCACCGCAGGAACCCGCGCGAGCAGACAGGCCAGCATCACCGGAACGCGCCCGGCGGGCACCAGCCGGGACAGCACGAGCACGGTCACCCCGTGCTCCTCCAGCCGCGCCCGTGCCTGCGCCAGCCGCTCGGGCGCGGCCCGCTCCCGCAGCCGGCGCAGCCAGCTCGAACCGCCCCGGGAGCGGACACCGCGCTCGCCGAGCCAGTACAGGACCATGTCGCCGAGGAAGGCGGCGAACGCGGCGACGAGGAAGACCCACAGCAGCGAGAACGGCGAACCCTGGTGGAACGCCACCACCGCCGCCGAGCTCACCAGCGCACCCGTCGGCACGACGGGCACCAGCGCCCCCAGGACCACCAGCACGAACAGGGAGGGGTAGCCGACCGCCTGCTGCGTCGACTCCGGCGGCACCGACCGCTGCGCCGCCTCCGCCACCACCCCGGCCAGGGCCGCCGTCACGGCCTCACCGACTCGCCGTGCGCCGGCCGGTGCACGGCCGCCCCGGGCGCGTAGCGGGCCGCCTGCCGGGCGAACTCCTCGCCGGGCGCGTGGAATTCGTACGGCCGGACCGCGTCCATGCCGATCGGCCAGAACGTGCCGTAGTGCACCGGCACCGCGCTGCGGGCCCCCAGCAGGGCCAGCACCCGGGCCGCGCGCCGCGCGTCCAGATGGCCGTGGCCCAGGAACGGGCCCCAGCCGCCCACCGGCAGCAGCGCCACGTCCACCGGGCCGACCTCGTCGGCCATCGAGGCGAACCAGGCCGTGTCCCCGGCGAAGTACGTGGTCGCCGCGCCCCGCACCACGTACCCCAGCGCCGGCGCCCGGTGCGGCCCGCACGGCAGGCGCCGCCCGTCGTGCTCGGCCCGCACCGCCCTCACCCGCACGTCCCCGATCACCACCTCGTCGCCGGGCGCGGCCTCGGTGACCGCCAGCCGGCGCTCGGCCGCCAGCCTGCGCAGGCCGCGCACGGCGCCGGCCGCGCCCCGGGGGACGACCAGGGCGGTGCCGGGGGCGAGCCGGGCCAGCGAGGGCAGATGCAGATGGTCGGCGTGCAGATGGGAGACCAGCACGACGTCCGCGACGGCCGCCTCGGGCGGCGGCACGGCACCCCTGCGGCGGCGCAGATGCGCGAGCCGCCGCACGAAGAGCGGATCGGTCAGGACCCGGACGCCGGAGTCCTCCACCGTCACGGTGGCATGGCCCCACCAGGTGATTTCCATGGGCGCGTCCGGCACGTTACGGGCGCGCCTCGAGCACGTGCACGCACAGCGGCACCCCGTACGCCGGATGCGTCGTCTCGCGCTCCCGGCGCATGCCGAGCTTGCGCACGACCCCCTCGGCGGCGGAGTTGCCGACGGCGTGCACGCTGACGACTCTGGCCAGCCCCCGGTCCCGCAGCGCGAAGTCCAGCACCGCCCGCGCCGCCTCGGTCGCCAGCCCCTGCCCCCAGAACGGCCGTCCGAGCCGCCACCCGAGCTCCACGGCCGGCAGGATCTCGGGCAGGAAGGCGGGCACGGACAGCCCCGCGAAGCCGGCCAGCCGGCGGCTGCTCCGGTACTCCACCGCGAAGAGCCCCACCCCGCGCTCCTCCCACTCCCGCTCCCAGGCGGCGATCCGGTCCTCGGTCTCCCGCCGGTCGCACACCGACCCGTCCCCGATCCAGCGCATCACTTCCGGATCGGCGTTGATGGCCGCCATGGGCGCGATGTCGTCCTCGCGCCAGCGGCGCAGCGTCAGTCGGGGCGTACGAAGGCAGGTCATGCCGCCATCCTGCCCAGCCGCCGCACGGAAGCCACCCCGGGCGACGGATCCGGCCAGCCCGGCCGGAACGTCCCCCAAGGGTCTACGCTTTGAGGCGCAACGGTCATCGCGCGCAAGGGCTGGTCGGTCCCGGTGAGTGAACACAAGTCCCCGCACGGACCGGAGCCGCAGGCCAGGGCGTGCCCGTGGTGCCACGGCTCCGGATACACCTCGCGCGCGCTCGCCTACACCGTCGGCGCCCATCCGTTCAGAGGGCCGGCCGAGACCGTCCACCGCGCCGGCCAGTGCCCGCACTGCCTGGGCGTCGGTGCCTACGACTCCGCTCTGGACCCCACGTTGGATCAGGTGCGCCGCCGGCCGCGGCCACCCGCCTGAGGGCGGGCTGAGGGCAGGCGTCCGCCGGTTCCGGTGGCCGGAACCGGAGGCGTAGTGACCGGTTCCCTTCCTTAGTGATCCGGGCCACCGTGCACCCGGCCCGCCCGTCCTACTCTGCAGTCATGGGGCAACTGCGCAGCGTCATCCGCCGTGCGGGCAGGCTGGTCGGGGAAAGATGGCTGGGGGCGGTCCTGCCCTGGGCCGTCTCCACCGTCACCATGCTCGCCCTCGCCGGCCTCCTGCCCGACTTCCGGCTGCGGCCCGCCGGCGGCGACGGCGCCGCCCGCTTCGTCCTCGCCGCCGCGCTCGGGGCCGGGGCGTTCGGACTGCTCACCGCCGTCGTCTGGCCCATGCTCGTGCGCGCCTTCCTGCTCGTACCGGCCTGCGTCCTCGGCCTGCTGGTCTTCTTCCTCAACGGCACGCTGCTGGTGACCGCCCTGGCCCTGGTCCCCGTCGGCGGGGGCACCGCCGAACCGGAGACCGCGGTGGTGGTGGCCGCCGTGGTCTCCGCCGCCTCCTCCGCGGCCGGGGGCTTCGTCGCCGTGCGCGACGACGGGGCCTACCGCCGCCGCCTCGCCCGCCTCGCCGACCGCAAGCGCCGCCGCCGGGGCCAGCCCACCGGCCGGCACTCCTCGCCCGGCACGGTCTTCCTGCAGCTCGACGGGGTCGGCCACGACGTCCTGTGCGACGCGCTGCGCGAGCGGTGGGGCGCCCGCGGCCGCCGCAGGCCCCCGCTGATGCCGACCGTGGCCGCCTGGGCCGCCGACAGCCACCGCCTCACTCCCTGGCGCACCGACTGGTCCAGCCAGACCGGCGCCAGCCAGCTGGGCATCCTGCACGGCTCCAACGAGGACGTGCCCGCCTTCCGCTGGTACGAGAAGGAGACCGGCGAGGTGATGATCAGCAACCGCCCCGCCGGCGCCGCCGAGCTGCAGCGCCGCGCGGCCGCCCGCACCGGCCACGACGGGCTGCTCACCGCCGACGGCGCCAGCCGCGGCAACCTCTTCACCGGCGGCGCCGACCAGCTCGCGCTCGTCCTGTCGGTCGCCGCCCGGCGCGGCCGGCACAACCGCTCCCGGTCCGGGTACTTCGCCTACTTCTCCGACCCCGCCAACGCCACCCGCACCGCCGTCTCCTACGTGGCCGAGGTCCTGCGCGAGATGGGCCAGTCCACCCGCGCGAAGTTCCACCGCGAGACCCCGCGCCTGGGCCGGGGCGGGCTCTACCCCTTCATACGGGCCTTCGTGACCGTCGTCGAGCGCGACGTGATCGTCGCCGCCGTCATCGGCGACATCCTCTCCGGGCGCACCTCCGTCTACGCCGACCTCGTCGGCTACGACGAGGTCGCCCACCACTCCGGGCCGCGCGGCCGCGACACCCACCAGGTGCTGCGCGGGCTCGACCGTGCCGTCGCGCTGATCGCCAAGGTCACCGAGCACGCCCCGCGGCCGTACCGCATCGTGCTGCTCTCCGACCACGGCCAGAGCCCCGGGGAGACCTTCGCCGCCCGCTACGGGCTGACCCTCCAGGAAGTGGTGCGCACCGCGGCGGGCCGCCCGGCTCGGGGCAGGGATCCGGTCGTGCTGGCCTCGGGCAACCTCGGCCTGGTCTCCTTCCCGGACCTGCCGGGCCGGGCGAGCCGCGAGCACATCGAGCGCGACCACCCGGGGCTGCTGCGCACCCTCGCCGACCACCCGGGGGTCGGCTTCCTGCTCGTACGCTCGGCGGAGCGCGGCCCGGTCGTGCTCGGCGCCGGCGGCAGCGAGCACTACCTGGACAGCGGCGAGGGCGCCGAGCACAGCCCGCTGCGCGGGCTGGGGCCCGGCGCGGTGGCGGCCGTCCGGCGGACCGCCGGCTTCCCGCACGCGGCGGACATCATGGTCAATTCCGCCTACGACCCGGTCACGGGCGAGGTGCACGCCTTCGAGGAGCAGATCGGCTCGCACGGCGGGCTGGGCGGCGAGCAGAGCCGGGCCTTCCTGCTGTGGCCCGGGGAGCTGAGCGCGCCGGTGGGGGAGGGGGAGGAGCTGGTCGGCGCCGAGGCGGTGCACCGCGTGCTGCGGCGCTGGCTGTGCGAGGCGAGTGGGCGACCGCAAATACCGGCCGGGACGGTTGTGGGGGAGCAGATTCCGCATGAGGGCGCCCCGGTGGACGAATCACGGTCCACGGCACCCGTGACAGCACCTTTTGCGGTCGAGGGCCCGGCCGTGCGGGACAAAAAATTCTAATTTTGCGCGTCGAGGGTCCGCGGTCAATATGTGCTGTCGCACATACCTGTGCTCTTGCACGGGTGTGCGGTGTCGCCCCAGAATCGGCGACCTGCCCGCAGCACGAGAGGCGCACCTCCCATGCACGACTCCGACGGCGCACCCGCACGCCGTTTCGGCCTCCCCACCGCCATCACCCTGGTCATGGGGAACATCATCGGCGGCGGCATCTTCATGCTGCCCGCCTCGGTCGCCCCCTACGGCACGGTCAGCCTGGTGGCGTTCGGGGTCCTGACGATCGGCGCGATCGCGCTGGCCCTCGTCTTCGGCCGTCTCGCCGGACGCTTCCCGCGTACCGGTGGCCCGTATGTCTATGCACGCGAGGCGTTCGGTGACTTCGCCGGATTCCTGTCCGCCTGGTCCTACTGGACGATGACGTGGGTGAGCAACGCCGCCCTCGCCGTCGCCGGCGTGGGCTACCTCCATGTGCTCACCGGGGGCAAGGAGTCCAAGGGGCTGGACCTGGTCCTGGCCCTGGCGCTGCTGTGGCTGCCCGCGCTGGCGAACCTCGCCGGCACCCGCTGGGTGGGCGCGGTGCAGATGATCTCCACGGTGCTGAAGTTCCTGCCCATGCTCTTCGTGGCGGTCGTCGGCCTCTTCTTCTTCGACCCGGACAACCTGGGTCCCTTCACCACCGGCGGCGGCAACTGGACCGGCGGTCTGACCGCCTCCGCCGCGATCCTGCTCTACAGCTATGTCGGTGTGGAGTCGGCCGCGATCAGCGCCGGCGAGGTCCGTGACCCCGAGCGCAACGTCAGCCGCGCGAGCGTCATCGGCACCATCGGCGCGGCCGTGGTCTACCTGCTCGGCACGGTCTCCGTCTTCGGCACCGTCGCCCACGACAAGCTGGTGGACTCCACCGCCCCCTTCTCCGACGCCGTCAACGCGATGTTCGGCGGCACCTGGGGCGGCACGCTGATCGCGCTCGCCGCCGTGATCTCCATTACCGGAGCGCTCAACGGCTGGACGCTGATGAGCGCCCAGATGCCCTACGCGGCGGCCAAGGACGGGCTGTTCCCCGCCATGTTCGCGATCAAGCGGCGCGGCGTGCCGACGGCCGGTGTGATCGCCGCCGCCGTGCTCGCCTCGGTGCTGACGATCGTCAACTACACGGTCGGCGTGAGCGGGGTCTTCGAGATCCTGGTCCTGATCACCACGTTCTCCGCCACCGTCCCCTACCTGCTGGCCACCGCCGCACAGGTGTACTTCCTGCTCACGGGGGCGCGCGACAAGGTCCACCCCGGCCGCATGACGCGCGACATGATCCTGGCCCTCGGCGGCTTCGCCTTCTCCTTCTGGCTGGTGGCGGGCGCCGGGTACGCGGCGGTCTACCAGGGCGTGCTGTTCCTCTTCGCCGGCATCCTCGTCTACGTGTGGATGGCGGCCCGCCGCAAGGCGGGGGAGCCGGCCGAGGAGGCCGTCGCTCCCCAGGCCGTGAAGACGGAGGCCGCCGAGCCGGAGCTCGTCGGCTGAAGCAGTCGCTGAACGTGGCCCGGCGGACGTCCTCGGACGCCCGCCGGGCCACAGCCGTTTCCGGCGGCCTTCTGCGTCTCAGGCCGTGATGCCCCCGTCGAGTACGAGCTCGGTGCCGACCGCGTAACCGGCCTCGTCGGAGGCCAGGTACAGCACGGCCGCCGCGATCTCCTCGGGGGTACCCGCCCGCCCCGCCGGCACCTCCCGGCCCATGCGCTCGGCCTTGTCCTCGGCGGACTCGCCGGGACGGGAGGACATCTGGGTCTCGACGGGCCCGGGGCTCACGGCGTTGATCCGCACACCGTCCCCGATGTGGTCCAGGGCGGCGCCGCGCGTCAGGGCGGAGGCGGCGGCCTTGCTGGCGGCGTACGCGCTCAGGCTCGGCAGCCGCTTGTGGGCGCCGAGGTTGGACGAGATGTTCACGATGGCGCCGCCGCCGTTGGCCCGCATGTGACCGATCTCGTGCTTCATCGACAGCCACAGGCCGGTCAGGTTGGTGGCCATCAGCGTGTCCCAGTGGTCCTCGGGGATGTCCGCGAGCTTCGTCGGCGGTATGAACGTACCGACGTTGTTGACGGCGACGTCCAGCCCGCCGTAGCGCGCCACGGTCTGCCCGACCAGGGCCTCGACGTCCTCGGAACGGCTCACGTCGGCGGTGAGGGAGGTGGCCTCGCCGCCCTCGGCCTCGACGAGGGAGACGGTCTCCTCCAGCGGCTCCGGGCGCCGCCCCGCGACCACGACCCGGGCACCCTCGCGGGCGAAGGCGAGCGCGATGGCCCGGCCGATGCCGGTGCCGCCGCCGGTGACGAGGACGGTGCGGCCGGTGAAGCGTGCGGTCATGGTGACTACTCCTCAACGAAGAAGCTCTGTGAGAGCTGTACGAGAGCTATTCGAGAATGATCGGTCTTGAATGAGGGCGTGCGGGTGCCGCCCCGGGGGTGGGGCGGCGAGGGGTCGGTCAGTCCAGCAGGGCCAGCGCCTGGTCGGCGGCGTCGCGCAGCAGACCGGCCGAGGGGTTCACCTTGCCGATCACCCGCAGCCCCTGCAGGAGCACCAGCAGCATGCGGGCCAGCGCGACCGGGTCGCGGTCCGCGGGGAGTTCACCCTGGGCCGCGGCCCGCATGAGGGCCGAGGTCAGCGCCGTCTCCAGGGAGGACCAGCTCTGCTCGACCCGGCGTGCGGTGTCCGCGTCGTGCGCGCCGAGTTCCACGGCGGTGTTCGTCACGAAACACCCGCGCCGCAGGTCGTCGCAGGCGGCCTCCTCCGCGAAGCGGCGCACCAGCGCCCGCACCGCGGGCAGGGCGGGCCCCGGCTGCGACAGCTCCTCGACGATGGGCGGACCGTGCTGCTCGCCGTAGCGCTCGAGGGCCTTCAGGTAGAGCTCGCGCTTGCTGCCGAACGTGCCGTACAGGCTCGCCCGGGCGATGCCGAGGTGTGCCACGAGGTCCGCCATCGACGTCGCCTCGTAGCCGCGCTGCCAGAACAGCTCCAGGGCTGACTGCAGGGCGGCGTCCGGATCGAATTCCTTGGTCCTGGCCACGTCGATGATCTTAGGGGTATCTGGAACGTTCGGTCAATAAAGCGGTCTCGTAGCCTTGCGGTAGTCCGGAGAGGGGAGAGGGGACGCATGGCGCGGTACGAGGGGCAAGGACGGCTGGACCTCAGGGGCAGGGGCCTGGACCGGTGGCCGGCGCCGCCGGGCGGTCTGGACGGGGTGACCGAACTCCACCTGGACGGCAACGCCTTCACGGCCGTTCCGGAAGCGCTGCGCACCGCGGGCGACCTGCGGTTGCTGAGCCTGTACCGCAACCGGCTGGAGTCCGTACCGCCCTGGATCAGGAACCTGAGCGGCTTGCGGAGCCTCAACCTGGCGGCCAACAGGCTCACGACCCTGCCGGAGGAGATCACGGACCTACCGGGCCTGCACACGCTGGACCTGGGCCACAACGACCTCACGGCCGTACCCGAATCCCTGGACCGCCTCACGGGCCTCGACTGCTACCTCTACCTCAGCAACAACCGCCTCACGACGGTCCCGTCCACGCTGTGCCGCCTCACGCGCCTGCGCTACCTGAACATCACGGACAACCGCCTGACGGAACTCCCGCAGGATCTCGGCGCCCTGGCCGCCCTCCGTGAACTCCGCCTGTACAACAACCGCCTCCGCACCCTTCCGGAATCCCTGGGCCGCCTGGGCGAACTCCGCGAAGCGCACCTGATGGGCAACGCCCTCACGGCCTTGCCCGAATCCCTGGGCAGCCTGAAGGCCCTGCGCGAACTGCGCCTCATGGACAACGCCCTGCGACACCTCCCCCGCTCCACCGGCCACCTGAGGCGCCTACGCCTCCTGGACCTGCGCAACAACCACCTGACGGAACTCCCGGAATCCCTCTCGACCCTCCCCGAACTGACCCACCTCGACCTCCGCAACAACCACCTGACCGAACTCCCCGAGTCCCTGTCCCAACTCCCCTCCCTGGAGAAGCTGGACCTCCGGTGGAACCCGATCGCGAGCTGGCCCGTATGGCTGTCCGCGCTGGAGCACCGGGGCTGCGCGGTGCTGTGCTGAGGAAGGAGTCAGGCGGCTTCGCTGGGGCTGCCTCCGTAGTGCCATTCGATGAGTTCGGGGTGCCATTCGAGGAGCAGGATGGTGGCGTCGTCGCTGAGGGCGTTGCCGTGGTAGTCGAGGATCGCGTGGATGAGCAGCCGCAGGACCTCGGAGGGCTGCTGGCCGGCGGCGGAGGAGCGGATGATGAAGTCGGTGAAGCGGTCCAGGCCGAACGCCTCGCCGTCGTTGCCGCGGGCCTCGGTGACGCCGTCGGTGTACAGCAGCACCCGGTCACCGGGTTCCAGCGTGGTGGTGTGCACCTCGCGGCGGGTGGGTCCCAGCTGGAACGGCAGTCCCATCGGCGGCTGAGGGGGGCTCTCCAGGGCGTGTTCCAGTACGGCTTCATCGCGGATGAGCAGGGGAGGCGGGTGACCGCAGTTGCACCACCGCAGCACGCCGGTGTCCACGTCCAGCTGGCACACCACGCCCGTGCAGAACTGATCGGGAAGCCACTCGGCGAGCGTCCGGTCCACCACCTCGATCATGTTCGGCAGGTCGGCGCCGGAGCGGCGGCCGTTGCGGCAGCCGGCCATCACCACGGAGGTGGTCAGTCCCGAGGCGAGGTCGTGGCCCATCGCGTCGAAGATGCTGGCGTGCAGGATGTTCTTGCTCACCGAGTGGTCGAAGGCGTCCCCGCCGAGCTCGTAGGCGGGTTCCAGCACGGCGGTGGAGATCACGCCGGTGCGGCCGACACTGCGGGGCGGCAGGAAGGCACGCAGCATCTCGGTGGGCAGATCCATGCCCTGCGTGCGGATGCGGGCGACGAACCAGTCGCTGTAGGTGCGCTTGGAGGTGACCACCAGGGACAGGACCCGCGCCAGCATCCGGCACCGGCGCAGCCGCGTCCCGTCCAGCACCGCGGCCCGTATGCCCAGCACGCCGAGCCGCTCCGCGCCGTCCACCATCGGCAGCCACACCACCACGCCCTCACGGGACTCGTGGACCCGCAGTGACAGGGTGCGGTAGGCCCAGCCTGCCTCACTGGAGTCCACCGGCAGCCGTTCGGTCTGGTCTTCGAGGGGGATGAGCAGATGCTGCTGGAGGTCGACGAGATAGATCGCGGCGCTGTCCAGGCCGAGTGCCCGGGCACACCGGTTCACCAGTCCGGGCAGCCGGTAGGGGACGATCGCATTGGCCTCGGCGAGCAGCCGTTCCAGCATCTGCTCGTCCGCCCCGGTGGTGGCCGCCCGGTCGTCCCTTTCGGCCATCACACCACCTCCGCCACCTCAGTCTCGCATCGATCCGCCCGAGTCTCATTCCGGGCATTCCGGGCGGAAAGCGGCGGCGCTCGCCGGTGGACACCCGCCTTGCGAGGGGGGACGGCCCGCCGGACACTGGGCGATCTACCAACCCCCCACAAATCGGTCAAAAAATTGGTACCTATAGTATCGCGGGTGTCGCGAATAGACTGCAGAAGCAAAGCCGCCGCGTGGCGACAACCACGGACGATCCTGTGGGCCACGGCGGGTGTGGTGACCCTCGGGTTCCTCGTCACGCTGGAGATCGCCGCGCGTCGCTACGCCGGCGTGCCAGGGCCGCTGACCACCCAGGCGCGAGAGGTGATCTTCGCCCCCAAACCGGGGCCGCTGTACGGCGGTCTGGCGCTGATGATGGTGGTGCTCACCTGGCGGCAACGCTTCATCGCGGCCGGCGCGGCGATCGGCATCGACGTCGTCTTCGTGCTGGTGCGGTGGGCGGTCGACGCCAAGGTGGACGCCGACCACTTCTTCGGCAACGGCGCGTTGTGGGTGATGCTGGGCTGTGCGGTCATCGCCGTCACGCGCCGCACCGGCCAGGAACGCGTCCTGCTGCTGAAGGCCGTCGGCCTGGGCCTGCTGCTGGTGGCCGGCCGCAAGACGGGCGACACCTGGCTGCTCATCACGGCGAAGACCCGCCCGGAGGTGCTCGACCCGTACCTGGCGACCGCCGATCACGCGCTGGGCAACCCGTCGTGGGTGGCGGGCCAGATCCTCAAGGCCACCGGCCCGATCACCACCCATACGCTCGACCTGGTCTACGCCCAGCTCGCGGTGGCCGCGATCGCCGTCGCGCTGTACCAGCTGCGCAACGTGGCGGCCGAGCGCCGCTTCCCGAGCCACCACCTGGTGCGCACCTTCCTGGTGATCGGCCTCCTCGGACCGGCCGTCTACATGATCTTCCCGGTCGTCGGCCCGATCTTCGCCTACGGCCCGGGCACCTCCGGCACTGGCGGCGTGCAGTGGGCGGTGGCCAACCTGTGGCCCAACACGCCGCCGCCGATCAGCATCCCGCACCCGGTGCCGTACGACGCGATCACCCCTCGCAACTGCATGCCCAGCCTGCACACGGCGTGGGCCACCACGATCTTCATCCACTCCCGCAAGGGCCCAAGACTTCTGCGATACGCCGGCACGTTCTGGCTGGTCGCCACCCTCAGCGCAACGCTGGGCTTCGGCTACCACTACGGCGTGGACCTCGTCGCCGGCGTGGTGTTCGCGCTCACGGTCGAGGCAGCCATGCGCGCACTCGACCGCGGCTGGGACCGGTCCGCGACCCAGCTGATCGCCTACGGCGCAACGGTCTTCGCCGCACTCTTGGCGTGCTACCGCTACCTGCCGGTGGAGATGGCCACGCATCCGTGGGTGTTCGGACCGCTTCTCCTTCTGGCGATGAGCTCGGTGATCTACGGCTACGTACGGACCACCAAACTGTGGGAACGGGACCCGAAGAAGACCGCCCCGGTGCGGCAAGTGGAACCGCAACTCGAACTGGTCTGAGTCCCAGCGCCCCCGCCTCACCCCCTCCCATTACCTGTCCGGTAATCGCCCACCCACCCCCCGTCCCGGCACAGTGAGTGCAGCGCCTCCCGGACCCGCGCACTCGGGTCCGGGGAGCGCGGGGCCGGGTTGCCGGCCGGTTCTGTTGATGTTGGGTTGAGGGGAGATTGTCATGTCGCAGTCGCAGTACGAGAGCGCCGTTAACCGTTACTTCGAGGCCTGGAACGCCGTGGATGCCGAGGCGCGGGGCAAGGCTGTCGCCGCTGCTTGGAGTGAGGACGGGAGCTACACCGACCCGCTGGCCGATGTGCGGGGGCACGAGCAGGTCGGTGCTGTCATCGCCGCGGCGCGGGAGCAGTTTCCTGGGTTTGAGTTCCGGCTGAGCGGGGTCGTCGACGGGCACCACGACACGGCGCGCTTCTCGTGGGAGCTGGTGTCGGTGGCCGACGGGGCCGCGCCGGTCGCCGGGTCGGATGTGATCACGCTGGCCGAGGACGGCCGGATCCGGTCCGTCCTCGGCTTCCTCGACCGGGTGCCCGCTACGGCGTGAAGCCCTGCCTCAGGGCGGCGGCCGTCTCCGGATCGGCGGGGAGGAAGGTCTCCAGGGCCAGTTCGGAGACGGTCACGTCCATGGGGGTGTTGAAGGTCGCGATGGTGGACGTGAACGACAGGGTGCGGCCCGCGTGTTCGATCACCATCGGCAGGGCGAAGGGAAGTCCCGTTCCCTCGCCCGTCGACATCTCGATCTGGGCAGTGCCGCCTTCGGGCATCGGGTAGGCGCTGACCTCGTCGTAGAGGGCGCGCAGCGGGGTGGAGCGCATCAGGGCCAGCTGGCGCTCCATTTGGTGGAGCAGATGGCCGCGCCACTCGCGGAAGTTGAGGATGCGAGGGGCGAGGCCCTGCGGGTGCAGGGTGATCCGCATGGCGTTGAGCGGGGGAGTGCGCAGGTGGTCCGCTATGCCCTCCATCAGCATGGCGATGCCGCTGTTCGCGGCCAGCACCCGGTAGGTGCCGTCCACGACCAGCGCGGGGAACGGCTCGTAGCCCTTCAGCAGCCGCTCCAGCCCCTCCCGTAGCCCGTCCAGCGCCGGGTCGTCCAGGGGCCGCTCGGGGTAGTGCGGGGCGTAACCGGCCGCGATGAGCAGGGCGTTGCGCTCCCGGACGGGTACGTCGAGGTGGTCCGCGAGGCGCAGCACCATCTCCTGGCTCGGCCGGGAGCGGCCCGTTTCGATGAAGCTGATGTGCCGGGCGGAGGAGTCGGCGCGCAGCGCCAGTTCCAGCTGGCTGATCCGCCGCCGGTCCCGCCATTCGCGCAGCAGCGCGCCCACGCCCACGCCCGTGTCCGGGGCAACCGCAACAGTCGTCATGGTCCGACCGTAACCCGTGCGTTCGCGAGGGTTACCCCAGATCGAAGGCGTTGCGCAGCCCGAGCCGGTGACGCAGGTCGTCCTGCCGCCGGAACCCCTCGAGTTCGGGTGCCCGGTACAGGGGTGTGATCGTGCACCGCTCGGCGCGGGAGCCCGCCTCGTCCAGCAGGGCGTTGACCGCCGCGCGGGCCGAGGCGTTGGCGCCCTCCATGGTGGCCAGGTCGATGTCGACGGCCACGTAGTCGCCGGAGAGGAAGAGGTTGGGGATCGCGGTCCGGGCCTCGGGGCGGTTGTACCAGGTGCCGGTGGGGTGGATGAACAACTGCTCGTCGTTGCTGGCGTGCGTGCCGCCGAGTTCGACGGCCGGGTCCAGGAACCAGGAGTGCAGCTTCGCGTCGCTGAGCACCGTGCGCCCGGTGTCGTTGAGACCCGCCTTCATCTGCGCCCACACCTCGCGGGCGACCTCCTCGCGGGTGCACTGCTTGGCGGTCTTGCCGTAGAGGATGCCGGGCCGGTCCCATTCGGAGACGTCGACCGACAGGCAGTCCGCCACCGTGCCGTCGCCGTAGTCGCGCCGGAAGTCGCGTCCGGGCCAGTACTGGGCCTGGCCCACGGAGGTGATCGACCAGGGCGAGTCGATGTGGTTGATGTGGCCGTGAATGATCGGCGTGGGCTCGGTGAGATAGAACTGGATGCCCGTCATCCAGTCCGTCCGCAGCTTGTCGCAGCGCGCCAGCCGTGGGTCCGCAGCCCGGACCTGTGCGTTCCAGGTCGTACGGGCGTGCTCGACCGGCATCGCGGAGACGAAGTGGTCGGCGGTCACCGACTGCCGTGCCCCGCTGGCGTCCTGCAGCACGGCCTCGGTGATCCGTCCGCCGGCGAGCCGCAGGTCGCGTACGCCCCAGCCGGTGCGGAACTCCACGCCGAGCGACCGCAGATGGGTGATCCAGGGGTTGATCCACGCCTCGTTGGTGGGGGCGTTGAGGACCCGGTCCGGCTCGCCGTCGGCGCCCCGGCCCATCGCGTTGAACAGGAACGCCTCGATGCAGGTGGCGACGGTCTTGGTGCTGGCGACCTCGGCCTTGGTCGCGACGATGTTGCGGGTGATCCCGACGGCCAGCAGCTGCCGGTAGTTCGCCGACATCCGGGCGGCCTTGGTGTACTCGAACCACGGCACGCGCTCCCACTCCTGCGTCCGCCGCCGCTCGCTGCTGGTGAACCAGACCAGCAGCCGTCCCGCGAAGTAGGCGATCTCATGGGCGGGCAGCCGGGCGAAGGTCTCGAAGAAGGCCGTCAGCATGCGCAGGAACGCGTCCGGCGTGAGCACGGGCGGCGCCTTGCCGATGCTCGCGAACGGTATCCGGATGTCCTCGCGCCCGCCCGTGCGGGCCAGCATCACCTCGCTGGAGGCCACGAGGTTGTCGTGGCAGCCGTTCGCGTTGCCGGGGAAGGGGATGCGGCGCAGGGTGTCGGGCAGGTTCCGGTAGAAGCCGGGGATGAAGCGGAAGCCGTGCTCGCCGGGGAGCGGCCGGCGGCCGCCCTTCGCGCTGCCCGGTACGTCCATGCTGCGCGCCTTGCCGCCGAGGGCGGACTTGCGTTCGTACACCGTCACCTGGAAGCCGCGCTCGGCCAGTTCGTGCGCGGCCGTGAGCCCGGCGACGCCGCCGCCGAGCACCGCGACGGTGCGTCCGCCGGTGCGCCGGCGCGGCTGTGCGTGGGCCGTGCCGCCGAGTACGGCTGTGGCGCCGAGCGCCGTCGCCCCGCCGAGCGTCGCCGTCGCGGCGACGGCACCCGCGCCGCCCAGGAACCCTCTGCGTGTGCTGCCTGCGGGATCCACCATGGCCACAGCCCCTAACCGCCGGTAACTTGTCATGCCCGGCGCAGGAGCATAGGTGGGTCCTCCTCGACCCGGAAGGCGGGCGGGGTCTCCTCCGCGCCGTCGGCCGTACATTGGCGCGAAAGCGCTGCCGCCCCATGGGACGCTTGCATCACCGCCGACTCGCGGTGGGAACGAAGACGGGGCGAAGACGCGACGAAGGGATGCGCGATGGCAGTCGAACCGCTCTCGCAGAAGGACGTGGAGGAGCACCTCCAGGAACTGCCCGGCTGGACCACGGACGGCGACCGGATCACGCGCACGTACTCCTTCGGCGGCCACTTCCAGGCGGCGGCGATGGTGATCCACATCGCGCAGCTCCAGGAGGAGCTCAACCACCACTCCGACCTGACCCTGGGCTACAACACCGTCTCCCTCGCCGTGAACACGCACAGCGTCGGCGGCAAGGTCACCGGCCTGGACGTGGAGCTGGCCCGCCGCGTCGAGGCGATCGCGCCCGGGCACGGGGCGCGCTGACGCACGGCGGCCCCGGGACGGTACGTCCGTCCCGGGGCCGCAGGGGTGGCCGGCGGATCAGTTGAAGTCGAACTCGGCCGGGTCCGGGCCCAGCCGGGTGCCGTTGTCCAGGCCGGCGATCGCCGCGAGGTCGTCGGCGTCCAGCGCGAAGCCGAAGACGTCGATGTTCTCCCGGATACGGGAGGGGGTCACCGACTTCGGGATGGCCACGTTGCCCAGCTCCACGTGCCAGCGCAGTACGACCTGGGCGGCAGTCCTGCCGTGCTTGGCGGCGATGCGGGCGAGCGTCGGGTCCTCCAGCAGGCCCCGGCCCTGGCCCAGCGGGGACCACGCCTCCGTGACGATGCCGTGCCGCGCGTGGAGGGCGCGGAGCTCGGCCTGCGCGAAGTTGGGGTGCAGCTCGATCTGGTTGACCGCGGGGACGACCGAGGTCTCGGCGATGACCCGCTCGAGCTGCTCGGGCTGGAAGTTCGAGACGCCGATGGCCTTGGCGCGGCCGCTCGCGGCGATCTCCACGAAGGTGCGGTAGATCGTCAGGTAGTCGTCGCGCATGGCCCGGGGCCAGTGGATGAGGTACAGGTCGACGTAGTCGAGCCCGAGCTTGTCGAGCGAGGCGTCGAACTCCCGCAGGACGCTCTCGCGCGTCCAGGTTTCGGAGGCGCTGTTCCACAGCTTCGTGGTGACGAACAGTTCGTCACGGGCGATGTCCGAGGCGGTCAGCCCCTTGCCCGTGCCCCGCTCGTTCTCGTAGATCGCGGCCGTGTCGATGCTGCGGTACCCCGCTTCGAGGGCGGTCGCGACGGCGGTGGCGGCCTCGCCGTCCGGGACCTGCCACACGCCGAAGCCGATCTGCGGCATCTCGACGCCGTTGTTGAGGGTGATGGTGGGGACCTTGCTCACGAGCAATCGATCCTTACGTCCGTCGGGTAGCACTTACCCCATGGTCAACCGGCACGTTCCGGATCGCATTCCCGATACACCTATTTTTCTGGCGCCGGGGACTTACGGGCCAGGTCAGGTGGCGTAGAGCGCTTCGACTTCCATGGCATAGGCCTTCTCGATCGCCTTCCGCTTGAGCTTCAGCGTGGGCGTCAGCAGCCCTTGGTCCTCGGTGAACCGGTTCGCCAGGATGCGGAACGTGCGTATCGACTCGGCCTGTGAGACGAGTGTATTGGCGGCCACCACGGCCCGCCTGATCTCGGCCTCGAGCTCCGGGTCGTGCACCAGTTCGGACGGTGGCGGCAGGGGCTTGTCGCGCAGGGCCATCCAGTGCGCCACCGCCTCCTGGTCGAGCGTCACGAGGGCCGCGACATAAGGGCGGTCGTTGCCGACCACGAGGCACTGGGCGACCAGCGGATTGGCCCTGACCCGCTCCTCCAGCGCGTGCGGCGAGACGCTCTTGCCGCCGGAGGTCACCAGGATCTCCTTCTTCCGCCCGGTGATCGTCAGATAGCCCTCCTCGTCCAGCGCGCCCAGGTCACCGGTGGCCAGCCAGCCGTCGCGCAGGACGGCGTCCGTGGCGCGCCGGTCACCCAGATAGCCGGAGAACACCTGACCGCCGCTCAGCCAGATCTCTCCGTCGTCGGCTATGTGCACGCTCGTGCCGGGAACGGGCCGGCCCACGGTGCCGAAGCGGGTGCGCTCGGGCGGGTTGGCGACGGCGGCACCCGTGGTCTCGGTCAGCCCGTACCCCTCGAACACGGTGATGCCCGCGCCCGCGAAGAACAGCCCCAGGTCCCGCTCCATCGCCGAGCCGCCCGACATCGCGTACCGCACCCGACCGCCGAGCGCCTCGCGGATCCGGGCGTAGACCAGCTTGTCGAAGACCTGGTGCTGTACGCGCAGCGTGGTGCCGGGGCCCGGGCCCAGGCCGAAGGCCTTGTCCTCCAGCGCCTGCGCGTACCGCACCGCGACGTCGACGGCCTTCTCGAACGGCCTGCCCCTGCCCTCCAGCTCGGCCGTGCGCCGGGCCGAGGCGAACAAACCCTCGAACACATAGGGAACGGCGAGCACGAACGTCGGCCGGAACGACTGCAGCGCGGGCAGCAGCGCGGTCGCCGACAGCTGCGGCTGATGCCCCAGCTTGACCCGGCCGCGCACCGCCGCGACCTGCACCATCCGGCCGAAGACATGGGCGAGGGGGAGGAAGAGGAGGGTGGAGGCCTCATCACCGGGGCGGGAACGGAAGACCTGCTCGTAGCGGCGCAGGACGTTGTCGGCCTCGGCCATGAAGTTGGCGTGCGTGAGCACACAGCCCCGGGGGCGGCCCGTGGTGCCGGAGGTGTAGATGACGGTCGCCGGGGAATCCGGGGTGACGGCCATGCGGTGCCGGTGCACGACCTCGTCCGCGATGCGCGTCCCGGCGCCGGTGAGCTCGCCGAGCGCGCCCGCGTCCAGCTGCCAGAGGCGGACGAGGCGCGGCAGCCGGTCGATGACCGAACCGATGGTCATCGCGTGGTCCTCGTGCTCGACGACGCAGGCCGAGACGTCCGCGTCGTGCAGCATGCCGAAGACCTGCTCGGTGGAGGACGTCGGGTACAGCGGTACGGGCTGGGCGCCGATGCACCACAGCGCGAAGTCGAACAGCGTCCACTCGTACCGGGTGCGGGACATGACGGCGACCCGGTCGCCGAACCGGACCCCCTGGGCGATCAGGCCCTTGGCCAGCGCCAGGACCTCGTCCCGGAAGGCGCCCGCGGTCACCTCCCGCCACCGGCCGTCCTGCGTCGGGCGGCCCAGCGCGACTCTGTCGGGGTCGTCGGCGGCATGATCGAACACGACGTCCGCCAGTCCTCCGACGTGGGGCGCCGTCACCAGGGAAGGGACGGTGAACTCGCGCAACCTCTCGCTCCTCGCGACGCTCCGCACAGCGCCGTGACCGTACCCGATCCCGTCCCGCCCCGAACCCCTTCGACCGGCCTCGTCTCGTCTGATGGACGGGGTCCGACCGGATCTGCACCGAATCTCTTCGATACCTCTTCGAGGCGTGCACGCAGTTGTTCCCCACCGTTATCCGGGACCCTGAGACCCCTGGGGCGGCTGCGCCGGGCCCGGCGACTGCAACCGGTCCCCGGCGGCCAGGATCGCCTCCGCCAGCGCCCGCGCGCTGCCGCGCGCGGTGCCGCCCCGGACCGTCCGGGTGCCGTACAACAGCACCACGTCGACGTCGCCGAGCTCCGGCAGCCCGGCGCGGGCCGGAACGCGGACGAGCCCCGGCGGGATCATGCCCTGGGCGTGCGCCATCACGCCCAGCCCGGCACCCGCGGCGGCCACCAGACCGTTGAGACTGCCGCTCGTACAGGCCACCCACCAGGGGCGGCCGTGCCGTTCGAGCACCTCGAGGGCACGGGCCCGGGTGACGGCCGGCGGCGGGAAGACCACCAGCGGCAGCGGGCGGTGGGCGTCGAGGCGCAGCCCCTCGCCGCCGATCCACACGAGCCGGTCGCGCCAGACGAGCCGCCCGTGGGGCTCGTCCGGGCGGCCCTGGCCCGGATGGCGCTTGACGAGGACGAGGTCGAGCCGCCCGGCGGCGACCTGCTCCTGGAGGGGGCCGGAGAGGTCGACGGTCAGCTCGAGGTCCACCTCAGGGTGGTCGTGCCGGAAGGCCTGCAGGATCTCGGGGAGCCTGGTCAGGACGAAGTCCTCGGAGGCCCCGAAGCGCAGCCGCCCCCGCAGCCGCGTCCCCGCGAACCAGTGCGCCGCCCGCTCGTTGGCCTCCAGGATCGTACGGGCGAAGCCGAGCATCGCCTCGCCGTCCTCGGTGAGCGTCACGCTGTGGGTGTCGCGGACGAACAACAGCCGGCCGGCCGCCTCCTCCAGCCTGCGCACCTGCTGGCTGACGGTCGACTGCCGCACGCCCAGGCGATGGGCGGCCTGGGTGAAGCTCAGGGTCTGCGAGACGGTCACGAAGGTACGGAGCTGGGTGGGGTCGAACAGATCGGCCATGCCCCGAGCCTAGCCAGGCCCATCGCGATACGTGATAACAGTCAGCGCGGTGAACGGGGTTCCCGATGGCCCGTCCGGCGGACAACCTGAGGACATGCGCCCCCGCCCCCGCCGCCCCCGTCCTCGCCGTGCCCGCCTTCTCCGTGCCCGCCTTCCCCGCCGCCTCGTCGCGGCGCTCCCCGTCGACCCCTACATAGCCGCCCTGCTGGGCACGGTCCTGCTCGCCACCCTCCTGCCGCCGCGCGGCTCCGCCGCGACCGCCGCCGCGGACCACGCCTCCACAGGGGCCGTGGCGCTGCTCTTCTTCCTCTACGGCGCCCGCCTCTCCACCCGCGAGGCGCTCGACGGACTGCGTCACTGGCGGCTGCATCTGACGGTCCTCCTCTGTACGTTCGCGCTGTTCCCGCTGCTGGGCCTCGCCGCCCGCGGCCTCGTGCCCCACGTCCTGACGCCGCAGCTGTACACCGGGCTGCTGTTCCTGTGCCTGGTGCCCTCGACCGTCCAGTCGTCGATCGCCTTCACCTCCCTCGCCCGCGGCAACGTCGCGGCCGCGATCTGCGCGGGCTCCCTGTCCAGCGTCGTCGGCATCGTCCTCACCCCTCTGCTCGCCGCCCTCCTGCTGGGCGGCAGCACGGGCGGGGTCTCCCTGGACTCGCTGCTGTCGGTCGCCCTGCGCCTGCTGGTGCCGTTCGTGGCGGGGCAGCTGCTGCACCGCCGGCTCGGGTCCTATCTCATGCGCCACGGCAAGGCCCTGGGGTACGTCGACCGCGGCTCGATCCTGATCGTGGTCTACGGGGCGTTCGGCGCCGGCGTCGTCGGGGGCGTCTGGCACCAGGTGACGCCCTGGCGCCTGGCGGCCCTGCTGGCCGTGGAGGCCGTCCTGCTCGCGCTGATGCTCACGCTGACCAGCCGCGGCGCCCGCCGCCTGGGCTTCGACCGGGCGGACCGCGTCGCCATCACCTTCGCCGGGTCGAAGAAGAGCCTCTCCGGCGGGCTGCCGATGGCGACCGTGCTCTTCGGGGCGCACGCGAGCGTCGCCGTGCTGCCGCTGATGCTCTTCCACCAGCTGCAGTTGATGGTCTGCGCGGTGCTCGCCAAGCGCTACGCCCACCAGGCGCCGACCGCTGCCGCCCCCGGGGCCGCCGGCCCCCGCCCCTCAGTGGCGGGAAGCGACACCGGCACGGTCGCCGGGGTCGACGCGGTCCAGCGGCAGCCATAGCACCGGACCGTCGCTGCGGGCGGGCGGCGCGTTCGTCGCCCGCAGCGCCGCCAGCTCCCCGTCCGCCAACGCCCTCCCGTACACCCGTACCTCGTCCAGATCCCCCTTCAGAAACGCGCGTGCGTCCGGTCTCTGCGCCAGATGCACCCCGAACGTCGAGTTCCGGCTCACCGACCCCGGCACATCGGGCACGGTGGTGGAGGCGCCGTCCACGGTCAACGTCAGCCTCCCGCCCGTACGCCGCAGGGCCAGGTGATGCCACCGCCCGTCGTCGTACGCCCCCACTGACCGGACCGTCGCCGTCCGGGACGGCCCGGGCCCCTCGGCGAGCGCCGTCACCTGCCCGGCGATCCGCCCCTGCCGCGGCTCCCCGCGCAGCGCCACCTGCGGCGCCCCGCCGACGCCGCCCATCCACAGGAACGGCTGCTCGCCCCCGGCCCCCGAGGCGCCGTAACGGAACCACAGCGCCGCCGTGAAGTCCCGCGCGCCCAGCGGCAGCGAGGCCCGGTAGGGCAGGCGCACAGCGTCGTCCTTGCCGTCGAACCCGAGCCCGGAGCCGAACCGTCCCCCGACCGGCCGCGCGCCGCCAAGCACATACGCGCCCCGCCCGCCCGGCGCCCGGTCCGGCGTCGTCGGGTCCGGCCCCCGCCGCTCGCCCAGCCACTCCTCGGTGAACCGGGCGAAGCGGATCTCCTGCCGGGCGTCCGCCTTCCCGGCTTCGTAGAGCAGCCCCGTCGTGCCCGGCCCGACGACCGCCATGTCGGAGTAGCCGGACCAGTCGGTGGTGACCCGTCTGCCGCGCTCGGCGCTCTCCCAGGTGCGCCCCTGGTCGTAGGAGGAACGGATGGTCAGGGTGCGGCGGCGGTCGGGGTCGGCGGGCGCCGAGAACAGCCAGCGCCCGGGTCGCAGCGGGGCGACCGCCCCCTGCACCATGGGGGAGTACAGCTCGGGCAGCGCCCGGAACGGCGCGGTGAAGCTCGCTCCGCCGTCACGGCTGACGGCGTCGTCGCGGTTGCCGAGCTCCGTGCCGTCCTGCTCCCGTCCGTTGACGTAGACCGCGCCGTCGCTCCGCTCGGCGAGCGTCAGCTCCGAGGGCTTCTGCCGGTAGGTGCGGTCGGCCGTGACCTCGTGCGTGTCCACCGCGCCGAGCCGCCAGTGCGCCCCGCCGTCGTCGCTCAGCGCGAGCGCCGCGTGGTTGGCCGACGTACGGGTGCCGTCATGGCTCTCGGCGTTGAGGCCGATGACCAGGCGACCGCGGTGCGGCCCCCGGGCGAGCTGGATGCCGTGCCCCGGGCCCGTCGCGTACCAGGAGTTCCACCCGGCGGGCCGGATCTGCGCCGTCAGCTCCCTCGGGCGCGACCAGCTGCGGCCGTCGTCGTCGCTGTACTGCAGGTGCGGGGTGCGGTCGCAGGGCACGTCGCAGTTCCCGGCGTCGTCGCGGCCCTCGTTATAGGTGGTGGCCAGCACGATCCGGCCGGTGCGGCGGTCCACGACGGGCGCGGGGTTGCCGTGGGTGTCGCCGCGGCCGGGGTCCACGATCCGCAGCGGCTCCCAGCTGCGGCCGCCGTCGGTGGAGCGCTTGAGAACGAGATCGATGTCGGTGGCGTCACCGCAGTTGTCCTTTCTCCCCTCGGCGAAGGCGAGGAGCGTGCCCCGGGTGGTGGTGACGATCGCCGGGATGCGGTAGCAGGCGTAGCCGTGGCCCGGCTCCTGGCCGGCCTTGAACAGGACCTGTTCCTCGAACCCTGCGCCCGCTGGTTCCTCGAACCCTGCGCCCGCCGGAGTGACGGACCCCCCAGGCACGGCCGCCGCCTGGGGGAGGCAGAGCGCGAGCAGCGCACCGCAGAGAACGGCGGAGGCGGCAGCGGCCCGCCAGCTGATGCGGGGACCGGGCGGGGACGAGGAATGAGCCAGGGGTGCGCGCTGTCGGTAACCGGTGGGAGGATGCGCCGCCATGGCCCGACCCTTTCGCGTCAAGGCCGTCGCGGCGGCCCCACGTGTCCGGTGCGCCACCGTACGATGCGGGCGTTGCTCCCACAAGGACCGTCAGGCCAAAGGGCTCACACGGGTCGCAGGACCACCTTGCCCTGGTTGACGCGGGCTTCGATGATCTCGTGCGCCTTGGCCGCGTCCTCCAGCGGCAGCTCGGCGTGCACCCGCGGTCGCACCTGCCCGGAGGCGTACAGCTCCCACAGCTCCCCCCGCCACCGCGCCATCAGCTCCGGCCGGCCCCGGGCTATGAGCGCCATCTGGAAGCCGATGGCGGATTTCGCGCCCACCAGCAGGTCGTACGCCTCGATGGTCCCGCCGCCGGAGCTGTACGCCACCAGCCGGCCGCCCGGAGCGAGCGCCGCGATGGCGGGGGAGAGCAGCTCGCCCCCGACGGCGTCGAGCACGATGTCCACCGGATCGCCCCAGGACTCGTCCTCGTACGTCACCACCTCTTCGGCGCCCAGCGACCGGACGAAGTCGGCCTTGGCGGCCGAGCCGACCGCCGCCACCACGCGGCTCGCCCCGCGGGCCTTGGCGAGCTGGACGGCCAGATGGCCGGAGCCGCCGGCCGCGGCCGTCACCAGCACCGACTCGCCCTCGGCCGGCCGCGCGGCCTCGTACGCGCCGAGGGCGACCAGGCCGCACCGCACGAGCGCCACGGCGTCGGCCGCGTCCACGCCGGGAGGGACCGGGGAGGCCATGGCGGTGTGCAGGACGGCGTGGTCCGCGTACGCGTCGCCGAAGCACAGGCCCGTGACCCGCTCGCCGACCGCGAAGCCGGTCACCCCCGGGCCGACGGCGACGATCTCGCCGGCCACCTCGCCGCCGATGCTCGCGGGCAGCGGCAGCCCGCCCTCGCGGACCTTGCGGACGACCGGCAGCGTGACACCGATCGCCTCGGTCCGCAGCAGCAGTTCACCCGGGCCCGGGGCGGGGACCTCCGCCTCCTCGACGCGCAGGACCTCGGGGCCGCCGTACTCGTAATACCGGACGCGACGCATGGGCACACACCTCCACCAGAAACATTGGCATCTCCAATGTTGGGAGCCCCAACGTTGGTAGACCCTACGGTACCCCATATCGTTGGGAAGTCCAATGGTTTCCGGATACGCTCACCCCATGGCCCCCATGACCCCCGCGACCGGAGACGAGCCCTCCCTCGCCCGCATCCGCACCCTCCCCAGCTGGCTGCTCAACCGCGCCTCCGCCCGCGGCCGCCGCCTCGTCGCCGAGGCGCTGGCGCAGGACGGCATGCGCATGTCGCACCACGCCGTGCTCTCCGCCGTCGCCGACCTCGGTCCCGTCGCCCAGGCCGAGCTGGGCCGGACCACCGGCTTCGACCCCAAGGACATGGTCGGCATCCTCAACGACCTGCAGGCCCAGGAGCTCATCACCCGCGCCCCCGACCCCGCGGACCGCCGCAAGAACGCCATCGATCTCACCCCCGCCGGCCGCCGCAGGCTGGCCCGCCTCGCCAAGCTGGGGGACAAGGCGAACGAGACGCTCCTCGCGGCGCTCTCGCCCGCCGAGCGTGAACTCTTCCTCGCGCTCCTCACCCGCGTGGTCGAGGACGACGACTGAACTTCCCCCCAAAGCCGGGGCGGCGGCGCGCCGGATCTGGTGGGATGTCACCCGCAAGTGGGGCGAAGGTGAGGAGCCGGAGGCGTGGCGGCCGCCCACCGGCCCCCACTGGCCGTACACAGGGCGTGAGGGCGGAAACGGACAAGGGGCAGGCCATCAGGCGCGCGCAAACAGACGGACAGGTGCGGTAGCCGGACGGCCGAACGCGGTAAGCAGTACACGAGGCGCAGTACGGGCAGCCGCGAGGCGCAGTGCGGCAGTGCGTAAGCGCAGCACAGCAGTGCGCAAAGTGCAGTACGGCAGTACACAAGACAAGGACCAAAAAGAACAAGGCGAAACGGGGTGTCACGTGAATCTGCAGCAGCTGCACTACACCTCCACCGCCGCCGCGGGCCCGGACGGCTCGGGCTTCCGCTTCACCGCCGCGAGCCCCGAACTGCCCATCACCCTGCTGGGGGAGGCGGAGCAGCTGATCGGCTACGAGCCCCCCACCGACGCCCCCGACTGCCCCTCGCCCGAGGAACTCGCCGGGTTCCCCGTCGCGTTCAGCCACAACCGGCTCTCCGACGGCAGCCGCCTGCTGTGCCGGACCATCCGCACCGGCCCCGGCCGCGGCGGCCGCCACGGCAACTTCCACGCCCACGCCGTGCGGCTGCCCGAGGGCGGCGGGCTGCCCGGCGGCCTACTGCCCATCGAGGCGTGGGAGTCCCCGTCCTGGGCCGACCGGACCCCGGGCGACGGCGCGCCGGAGCCGCTGGCCGCGCTCACCCCCGCGCGGCGCATCGACAAGAAGGGGCTGCTCGACTTCGTCCAAGCCCGCGCGGACCGCCTCGAGCACTTCCTCGCGGACGTACGGACCCTCTTCCGCACCCCCGACGCCCCGCAGCTGCTCGTCATCGAGCGGGAGAGCGCCCAGACCGCGTTCTGGATCGCCATCGCCAGCGCCGTCCTGCCGCGTGAGCTCGCCGACCGGCTCACCTTCACCACCTATACCCGCCGCCCCATGCTCGCCCGGCAGCAGATCGTCGGCGCCTTCCCCGACGCCGACTTCGACTTCGTCTCCGCCGCCGCCCAGCGCCGCTACCGCGTCCACGACTGCACCGGCGGCACCTCCAGTCCCGCCCGTGCCGAACGCGACCTCTGGGCGGCCGTCGCGGCCCGGATCTGGCTCGCCGGCCGGCCCGCGCTGTTCGCCGAGGCGTCCCGCCGCGGCGGAGCCGGAGCGGTACGGGGCTCCGGGGACGAGGCGGAGCGCCTCGCCGCGCTCGCCGCCCGCGAAGGCATCGCCCTCGACTCGAACGGTCGTACGGCCGCGGCCCGCTGGGCCCGCGAACAGCTCTCCCACGACGGCCTCGACGACCCCGACGGGAGCCGGCTGCTCGCCACCCTCGCCGCCGGCGGCACGGACCGCACCCCCGAGGAGTGGACGGTGCTCGCGTCGCTCACCGACGAGCTCTCGACCACGACGTCCTCCCGCTCCTCCCTCGCCCCCCTCCGGCGAGACCTGCGCACGGAGCTGGACCGCGCGGCCGACACCCCCCAGACGCCGCTCGTCCGCTTCCTCACGCTCCTGCGCCTCGCCGAGGCGCTCAGAGTGGACCGCAGCGCCGTCATGCCCGTCCTCACCGCCCGCCTCACCGCCGCCCTCCTCGACGAGGCGTCCCCGGACCGCAAGGTCGTACGGGCCGCCCTCGACGCCCACCCCGCGCTGCGGACCGCGGTCCTCGACGCCCTCGACCGCACCGCGGCGACCGAGGACCCCCGCGCCCTCACCCACCTGCTCGCCTCCGAGCTCCCCGGCGCGGACCTCACCGGCCGCCCCCATCTGCGCATGGCCGCCGCCATGGCCGAGGACTCCGCGCCGTACGTCGACTACAGCTACGGCCACGGCTACGGCTACACCTGCAACTACGACGACGGTCAGGACGACGACCAGAGCTACGACGAGGACTACGGCCACGACGAGGACTACGGCCACGGTCACGAACAGGGCCACGCCCAGGACGCGGCCGCCCCCGACGGCACACCGGCCGCCGACACCCTCCACCACGAGCTCCACCACGAGCCGCTCCCGCCGCCCCACGACCAGGACCGGCCCGCGCTCCTGCACAAGCTCATCGACGCCGCCGACCCCGAGCACCAGGACGCCCCCTCCGTCCTGCGCACCGCCTACCGGCTCGTCTGGGGCGACGAGCCGCTGCGGACCGAAGAGGCCGTCGTCCTGCTCGACACGATCCCGGCGGCCTCGCACCAGGCGGCCGGCCTCGCCCGGCCGTTCGTGCGCGCCGCCCTCGACAGCGACCCCGGAGACCGGTCCGCCCCCGCCCTCGCGAAGGCCCTCCTCCAGAGCGTCCTGGTCAGCGGGGCCGACCTGACCCCACGGGACCGGGCAGCCCTGCTCCTCCTCGAACAGGCCGGCGACCTCGAGACCGGTGAGGCCCTGCCCGGTTACACGGCCCGCGTGGTCGGCCTGCGCCGCCAGGCCGCCCCGCTCGAAGCCGGCATCGAGCAACGCCTCAGCGACGCCCTCGCCGACCGGCTGCTCTGCATGGACCCGCCCCCGGCCCCCGGCGAACTGCCCGACCTCATCCACTCCGACGACCGGCACCTCCTGCGCGCGTATGCCCACCAGGCGCGCAGTGCCGCCGTGGTCAGCCTGCTGCGCCGCGAGCGCACGTACGTCGCCGTCTGCTTCGTCGCCTGGCACACCGCGCCCGACGTGAGCGAGCTGTGGGAGGAGATCCGCGCCGACCTGCTGGCCTCGGTGCTGCGGCCCGAGGTGCGCCGGATGTCCACCGAGGACGTGGAGGAGATCCGGCGGACCCTGCGGCAGGTCGGCGGTCCGTGGGCGGAGATCTTCCACGAGTGGGACCGGTTCGGGGTGCTCGGCAGGCTCGGCGGCCGCTGGCGCGGCCGGCCCGGCGGCTGCAAGCACGGCCGCCCGTGACCGCCCCGGCCCCCGTGCTCCCTCAGTCCAGCACGACGCGCTGTTCCCCGGCGTAGACGTTCATCGACGCACCGCGCAGGAAGCCGATCAGTGTCATGCCCGTCTCGGCGGCCAGGTCGACGGCGAGCGACGACGGCGCCGAGACGGCGGCGAGCACCGGGATCCCCGCCATGACCGCCTTCTGCGCCAGCTCGAACGACGCCCGGCCGGAGACCAGCAGCACGGCCCCCGACAGCGGCAGCAGCCCCTGCTGCAGGGCGCGGCCGACGAGCTTGTCGACCGCGTTGTGCCGGCCCACGTCCTCCCGTACGTCCAGGAGCTCGCCGTCCGGCGAGAACAGGGCCGCTCCGTGCAGGCCGCCGGTGCGGTCGAAGACGCGCTGGGCCTCGCGCAGCTTCTCGGGGAGCGTGGCGAGGAGTTCGGGCTTCAGCCGCAGGGTCGTCGGGCCGTCGGCGACGGGCCAGCGGGCGGTGGTGCGCACCGCGTCCAGGCTCGCCTTGCCGCACAGGCCGCAGGAGGAGGTGGTGTAGACGTTGCGCTCGAGGGTGATGTCGGGGACGGGCACGCCGGGCGCGAGGCGGACGTCGACGACGTTGTAGGTGTTCGAGCCGTCGTCGGTGGCGCCCGCGCAGTAGACGATGTTGGCCAGTTCGTCCGCGCTGCCCAGCACCCCCTCGCTGACCAGGAACCCGGCCGCCAGCGCGAAGTCGTCGCCGGGGGTGCGCATGGTGATGGCGAGCGGCTTGCCGTTCAGCCGGATCTCCAGCGGCTCCTCGGCCACGAGCGTGTCCGGGCGGGTGGCGACGGCCCCGTCGCGGATGCGGATGACGCGGCGTCGTTCGGTGACCCGTCCCATGTCGATCAGTCCCGGTGTCGGTGGGTTGGTGCGGTGGACGGTTCATTCTCGCGGGTGCGCGCGGGGCGCCCGGCGCCCGGCCGGGCGCCGGCACGTGACGTGGGCCTCATCGACGGCAGGCGCCTCACCTTCCGTACGCCCCCTGGCTACCGTTCGGTAGGAAGCGCCAATTCCCCGCCCCGACCGTGCACCGAGAGCGGAGATCACCGATGGCACCCACCTTCACCCTCAAACCCGGCACCGAGTGGGCCACGGCCTGGCAGCGCTGCCAGGCCGTGGCCCCCGAGGCCTTCCGGTTCGACCGCGTCCTCAACCTCTGGAACGGCGCCTGGCAGGCCGACGGCCGCCCGCTGCCCGCCACCACCCCGGTCGACGGCACCCCCATCGCCGGCCCGCCCCGCCTCGACGCGGCCACCGCCCACTTCGCCGTACGGGCCTCCTTGGACCAGCACCGGGCCTGGCGCGAGGTGCCGCTCGCCGACCGGAAGGCACAGGTCGGCGCGGCCCTCGACGCGATGGCCGAGCACCGCGACCTCCTCGCGCTGCTCCTCGTCTGGGAGATCGGCAAGCCGTGGCGGCTGGCCCGGGCGGACGTGGACCGGGCGATCGACGGCGTGCGGTGGTACGTGGCGGAGATCGACCGCATGATGGCGGGCCGTTCGCCGCTGCCCGGCCCCGTCAGCAACATCGCCAGCTGGAACTACCCGATGAGCGTGCTCGTCCACGCCATGCTCGTCCAGGCGCTGGCCGGCAACGCGGTCATCGCCAAGACGCCCACCGACGGCGGCGTGGCCTGCCTGACCCTGGCCTGTGCCCTGGCCACCCGCGAGGGGCTGCCCGTCACCCTGGTCAGCGGCAGCGGCGGCGAGCTGTCGGAAGCGCTCGTGCGTGCCCCGGAGATCGGGTGCGTGTCGTTCGTCGGCGGGCGGGACACCGGCGCGCGGGTGGCCACGGCGGTCGCGGACCTGGGCAAGCCCCACATCCTGGAACAGGAGGGCCTCAACACCTGGGGCGTCTGGAACTTCAGCGACTGGGACGCCTTCGCCCCGCAGATCCGCAAGACCTTCGACTACGCGAAGCAGCGCTGCACGGCCTACCCGCGCTTCGTCGTCCAGCGGTCGGCGTTCGCCGACTTCCTCGCCCACTACCTCCCGGCCGTGCGCCAGGTGACGCTGGGCCACCCGCTGGCGGTCCCCGACCCGGACGGTCCCCTGCCCGAGCTGGACTTCGGCCCCCTGATCAACGCGGCGAAGGCGAAGGAGCTCGGCGACCAGGTGGCCGAGGCCGTCGACCGGGGCGCCATCCCCCTGCACCGCGGCGACCTCGCCGCCGGCCGCTTCCTGCCGGGCCAGGACACCAGCGCGTACGTCCCGCCCGTCACCCTCCTCAACCCGCCCCCGTCCTCGCCGCTGCACCACGCCGAGCCCTTCGGCCCGGTCGACACCATCGTGCTCGTCGACACCGAGGCCGAGCTGCTCGCCGCCATGAACGCCAGCAACGGCGCCCTCGTCGCCACCCTCTCCTGCGACGACCCTGCGGTGTACGAGCGGCTGGCCCCGCAGATCCGCGCGTTCAAGGTCGGCCACGGCACGCCGCGCTCCCGCGGCGACCGCGAGGAGCTCTTCGGGGGCTTCGGGGCGTCGTGGCGGGGCGCGTTCGTCGGCGGGGAACTGCTGGTGAGGGCCGTGACACGGGGGACGGCGGCGGACGAGCGCGTGCCGGGCAACTTCCCGGACTACCACCTCATGCCGTAGCCGCCGCGGCTCAGCCGATGCCCTGCCGGTCCGGCCGCAGCGCGAAGTCCCGGTCGGCCGGCTCGCGCACCGTACGCTCCACGGCCTGCTCCAGGAGCGTGCGGTGCCGTTCGAGCGGCGCGCGCCGCTCGGCGGGCGCCAGCCGCGCCAGGTCCTCCAGGGCGGCCATCAGCCGCCGGGTCACCTGGGGGCTGCCGACGGCGCAGCCCCGGATCTCCGCGAAGCCGAGGTCGACGAGATCGGCCCACCCCGGTACGTCCTGCACGAGCCGGACCGCGCCCTTGCGGTCGCAGTGGTACAGGGCGCCCAGCGGCCGCCCGGAGACCGCCGCCAGGATCTGCACGATCCGGTCCAGGCACTGCACGGCCGTCGTCGGGTCGTTCACGGCCGCCGACAGGGCGCGCTGCGCGATGTCCGACAGCTGCCGCAGCCCGAACCCCAGGTCCTGGTGGAACGTCCGCTCCACCCCGACCGAGACGGTGTAGCGCAGGGCCCGTTGCGGGGGCGCCACCGCGCCCCCGTGCACCGCCAGTACGGGCGTGCCGGGGACGACGAAGTCCCCGATCCGCGGAATCAGCCGCAGCACGATTCCCTGCCGCCGGGCGGCCCGCACCAGGCGCGCGATGTGCACGTCCCGCAGCACCCCGGCCCGCCCCAGGTACCGCACTTCCGCCCCCGCCGCCGGCAGCCCCGGCCGCCCGGCGTCCGCCACCCCGTGCCGGTCCAGCACCCGGAACGACTCCCGCGTGATCCGGTCGATGACATGGCTGATCCGCATCAGCCGCAGCGTGGAGTTCACATAGGCGATGAACAGCCCCAGGCTCAGCAGCACCATCAGCACACACGTGATGCTGGAGAACACCGGCACCGTGGACACGGTCCGCGGGTCCTCGTTCCCCTCGTAGGAGGCCTGCACCAGCAGGGCGAAGAGGAACGTCGCCAGGAAGACGGCGAACGTGCACTTCGTGATCCGGCTGCGCACGTACAGCCGCACCACGCGGGGCGAGAACTGCCCGCTGGCCATCTGCAGGGCGACCAGCGAGATCGAGAACACCACGCCGATGAAGGTCAGCATCGCCGACCCCACCGTCGTGATGATCGTCTTCATGTCGTCCGCGATCGCGATCAGCGACTCGACCTCCCCGTACCGCCCCTCATCCCGCAGCTCCCGCACCACGAGGTTGTCCAGCTCCAGCACCCCCATCGCCAGCACCGCCGCCCCCACCAGACCGGCGGTCGGCGCGAACCAGAAGGTGTCCCGCAGGTGCTCCCGCAGCGGCGAAAGGGCCCGCGGCCTCCGACGGGCGGCACCCGCCGCGGGGGAGTGTCCCTCTTTGTGCATGTTTGAACCCTATGGCGCGGAAGAAATCCCTGGTGAAAGGCACTCCGAAACCTTGATAGAGTTATCCATGTCGCCGCGGGGAACACCCCGCGAAGACAGACACCTAGTCCGGGTGGCGGAATGGCAGACGCGCTAGCTTGAGGTGCTAGTGCCCTTTATCGGGCGTGGGGGTTCAAGTCCCCCCTCGGACACCACAGAGAAAACCCCAGCTCATCTGGGGTTTTTCTGTTTCCCGGGGCCCGGGGGGGCGGGCCTCGCGGTCACTTCTTCTTGGGGCAGTCCATCCAGCGGGTCTGATAGTCCATGCGCGGCCTCTTGTCCGCCCTCAGGACCGGGGTATGGGTCGTCAGGTCGATCTTCTTCACGGCCCTGCCGCGGCCGTCGGACCCGCCCTCCCAGTAGCTCATCTCCAGGTAGCCGGAGCTCCTCCGCAGCCACGGAGCGGACTGGAGGTACACCCTCTTTCCCTCGGGGATGCTGACGATGTTCTTCTTCTCGTCGGTTTTGCTGTCGGTCCACTCCGTCGTCTCACCGTGCCGCTGACTGTGTTCCTCGGCTTCCAGGCGGCCTACCTTGACGTCGCGGCCGAGGCTGATGTCCAGCACGCCCGCGATGGCCGCCGAGATCAGCCCCGAGACGTCCTTCTCGATCGACCGCTCCCGCCTCCTGAGCCTCTCCCTCTCCCGCGACTTCGCCTTCGACCTGGCCACGGACTCGTTGACCAGCAGCTCGACGCTCCACGCGGGTCCGGCGCAGGCGCCGTAGGTGTCCGACACGGCCCTTTGGCCGACATCCACGTACCTGGACCTGTGCGTGATGACGAAACGGCACGTCGCATACCTGCCGTACCCCAGACGGCGGTTCTCGGCCCGCGCCCATTGCCTGTTGTTCAGCAAGAGCCCGCGGTCGTAGCCGTCCTCCTTGCCCACGCAATCGGAGATCTCGCGGCGGTCGTGGGACGCGGGGGCGGCCGGCGTCTGGAGCAAGCCCACGAGGCCGGCCGAGGTGACGCCGGCGACAACGACATTCCACCGGATCCGAGGGCGCGCAGAACGCACGGTGAACCCCATTCTTCGAGAGGAATACGGAGAAACTTCTGGCCACTCGGGGAAACGACCGGCTGCGTTCCCGGCAACGGTGGCTCACTCTCCTAGCCGGTATCCCTCTCGGTGGCGGGAAACCGGAACCGCGTCGGTCCGCACGTCGTCGTGCACTTCATGATCGACATGACCGGCCTCACCCAAGAACAGCTCGCCGACGCCTGGCGGCACATCGACAAGACCTCGCCCGCGGACGAGGCGGACCCCCTCGTCATGGAGTGCGCGCGCAGGCTCGCCGCCGATCCGGGCGGGGAGCACGCCCGGGTGTGGGTGGCCGGGCTGGTCGCGATGTCCGGGTACCTCTCCTGGCGGCCCGGGCGGGCGGCCGAGGAGGCGGCGCTCGGGGCTCTGCACGCCGCGGCGAAGGAGCTGGGTGCGCGCCCCTGCTCCCATGACCTCCATCCGTACGAGAGGGAGACGGGGGCGCTGGAGGACGACATCCGGACCTGCGAGACCGGCCTGCTGGCCTGTGAGCTCCCCACCCAGGACAGCGACGCCGAGCGCGTGCTCTGCCCCGCCAACGTGGCCGGCTGGGCGCGCCTCGCCGCGGACGTCATCGCGCCGTTCACCGTGCGGCGCATACCCGTCGGAGCGCCGAAGTACCACCACAGCCGCATCAGCACCCTCTCGGGGATCGTGAACGACTACCCCTACTGCGACCCGTACGAGGAGCTCATCTTCGAGGCCGAGGAGCATCTCGTCCGCCCCACCCGCGGTGAACTGGCCGGCTTCCTCGTCACGATGAACGCCACCTGCTGGTACGCGGCCTCCGAGCGGGTCACCGATCGTGCCGTACTGGACGCGATGATCGCGGGGATCGAGGCGGCCGTTCCCCTCCTGGACGACCGTCCTTGTCCGCACGCCGCCGGCGACCACCCCGACACCGACGACCCCGACTGGGTGAACCAGGTCGGCTATCTGCTGCGCAGCCCCGGTGGCCGGGCCGAGATCTCCGAGTCCCACGGGTGGAGCGAGGAGGACGAGACGGAGCATGAGGACGTGCCGCTGGACGCATGGGTGTGTCCGGAGTTCCTGTGCGACCTGGCCGACGAGACGCTCGGCACGCTCAAGGACGGTCTGCGCGACTTCGAGCCCGCGGACGGCGCGGATCCGGGAGAAAGGTAAGGACCTGCCCCATTGAGTCCGCTCTTGCCGTGCCACACGATGAGGGCAGGGGCGGCGGTGTCGTCCGCCGCCGGGCAGGGGGGAGACGCCAGTGAACGACTACCGCGATGTCGTGGTCATCGGAGCCGGGCCCACGGGGCTGGCCCTGGCCATCGGGTTGCGTCAGTACGGGGTGGACGTCGCCGTGGTGGAGAAGGCGGACCGGGGGAAGCGGGAGGCCCGGGCGGGGATCGTGTGGCAGCGGGCGCTGGAGGTCCTGGGCGACCTCGGGTGTGCCGAGAAGATGATCGAGCAGGGGTTGCGGCTGCGTCGGGTGGAGATTCACGCCGGGGGGCGGCGGGTCGGGGGGATGACCTTCGGCTGCGGGGGGACGGAGTTTCCCCATCCGCTGTCGATCGAGCAGGACGCCGTGGAGCGGCTGCTCGGCGAGCGGCTCGCGGCGGTGGGCGGCGAGGTGGAGTGGTCCACGGAGGCCGTGGCGGTGCGGACGGGCCCGGACGGGGCCGAGGTCGATCTGCGGAGCGCGGACGGAAGCCCGCGGACCGTGCGGTGCGCTTGGGTCGTCGGGTGCGAGGGGGCGCGCAGCGTGGTGCGCAAGGGGCTCGGCATCCCGTTCGAGGGCGCGCGGCGGCCCAACCTGCAGTGCCTGCAGATGAACGCCGTGGCGCAGTGGAAGTACCCCTACGCTCCCGACCTCACCTACTTCTTCCTCGAACGCGGCATCTCGCTCGGGGTGTCCCCCCGCCCCGGCGGCGGGCACCGGTTCTTCTGCTTCCGCACCGACCCGGACCCCTCGGTCGAGCAGCCGCCGGGGGTGGAGGAGATGCGGGACCTGGTCGCCGACGCCGCGCACGACCCCGACGTCCATCTGGTGCCCACCGAACCCGGCTGGACCAACCGGGCCCGCTTCCAGGACCGGGTCGCCGGCTCGCTGCGCGACGGCCGGGCGCTGCTGGCCGGCGACAGCGCGCATCTGTGGGCACCCATCGGCGGGCACGGGCTCAACACCGGGCTGCGCGGCGCGCACAACCTCGCCTGGAAGCTCGCGACGGCCCTGAACGGCTGGGCCGCCGACCCGTACGCCCTGCTCGACACCTATGCCACCGAACAGCGGCTCACGGCGCAGAAGGTGATGGGGGAGATGCGGCACAACGTCCTGGAGCTGCCGCCCACCGCGGCGACGCTCCTGGGCATGCGTGTGATCGGGTCGCGGCTGACGCGCAGCCGGTGGTTCGCGCGGAGAATACGCACCATGCTCAGCGACCTGTCGATGCATCACCGGGAGAGCGCCCTGTCGCGGGGGGAGGCGGCGGGGGAGCGGCTGCCGGACGGGCCCGTCACCGTGGAGGGGCGCCGTTGCCGGCTGCACGAGCTGCTCTCCTACGACCGCTGGACGCTGCTGGTCGCCCCCGGCGCGCGGGCGCGCGGCGTGGACGAGGGCCGGCTGCGCGCGGTGACCGGTGCCTGTGCGCTGCCCGTCGAGGTCTTCCGGCCGCTGCTGGACCCAGGGGAGGGGGAGCGGCGCCTGCCCGGCCGGGCGCTGGTGCTGGTGCGCCCCGACCGGCACATCGCGCTGAGCACCGACAGTGTCGAGGAGCTGGAAACGTACATACACCAGTGGTTCGTACGAAAGGGCTAATGTCAGAGAATAGGCCCCATTGATACCCAACCCCTTCATCCCGGACCATGAAGAGCGTCGAAGAGGGATGAAGGGGCGGGCGGCCGCGACGGCCGAGCCACCCGCCGTTGCGCACGGGGGAGACCTGGATGAGTGACTTCTGCCGGGACGTCGTGGTCGTCGGGGCCGGGCCCACGGGTCTCGCGCTGGCCATCGCGCTGCGCCAGTACGGCCTGGACGTGGTCGTCCTCGAGAAGGAGCCGAGCACCAAGCGGGAGGTGCGGGCCAGCGTCATCTGGCAGCGGGCCCTGGAGGTCCTGCGCGACCTCGGCTGCGCGGACCGGTTCCTGGACCAGGGGCTGAGCCTGCGCCAGGCCGAGGTGTACGTCCAGGGGCGCCGCGTCGGCGGCCACGAGACCCAGGTCACCGGCACGGCCTTCCCCCAGCCCCTGGCCATCGAGCAGATCGCCATCGAGCGGCTGCTGGTGGAGCGGCTGAAGGAGCTGGAGGCCGAAGTGCGCTGGGACGCGGAGGCGGTGGCGCTCCGGCTGGGCGTCGACGGCGCCGAGGTCGACGTGCGCGGGCCCGGTGACCGGCTGCAGACCATCGGCTGCCGCTGGGTCGTGGGCTGCGAGGGCGCCCACAGCCTCGTGCGCAAGACGATGGACGTGCCGTTCGAGGGCGAACGCCGGGTCGACCTGCAGGCCGTACAGATCAACGCCAAGCCCGACTGGAAGTTCCCGACCGCCCCCGACACCACCTACTTCTTCCTCGAGCACCGCGTGTGCCTCATCGCCTCCCCGCGCCCGGGCGGCGGCTACCGCTTCTTCAGCTTCCTCGACGACCCCGACCCCCAGCGCGTGGCGCCGCCGGACGTCGACGAGATGCGCGACCTCGTCGCCAGGGCCACACACGACCCCGCCACCGCTCTGATGCCCACGGTCCCACCCTGGTACAACCGGGCCCGCTTCCACGACCGGGTCGCCGGCTCCCTGCGCAAGGGGCCGGCCATGCTCGCCGGGGACAGCGCCCACATGTGGGCCCCGATCGGGGGGCGCGGGCTCAACACCGGGCTCCGGGGCGCGCACAACCTCGGGTGGAAGCTCGCCGCCGTGCACCACGGCTGGGCCACCGACTCCCTGCTCGACACCTACTCCCACGAACAGCGCGGCATCGCACAGGAAGTGATCCGGCAGATGCGCCGCAATGTGATGGAGCTGCCGCCCTCCGTCCTCACCCTGGCCGCGATGCGCTTCCTGGGGCCGGCGGTGCTCTCCAGCGACCGCATCCACCGGCGCGGCCGCGCCGTCCTCAGCGAGCTCCCCCGCCACCACCGCGCGAGCGAGCTGTCCACCGACGGGGCCGGGCGCGGCGGCCGGGGCGCCCTGTGCGCCGGCGACCGGCTGCCGGACGTGACCATCACCCACGGCGGCCGGGAGCGCCGGCTGCACGACCTGCTCTCCTACGACCGCTGGACCCTGCTGGAGATCCCGGACCGCAGGCCGGCGCCCGACGCCGCCGAGGAGCTGCGCCGGGCCGTCGGCCGCTTCCCCGTCCCCGCCGAGGTGTTCCGCGTCCAGCCGCCCCAGGGCGGCGGCAAAGCACCGCTGCGGCGCGGCTCGTTGCTCCTCGTCCGGCCCGACGGCCACATCGGCCTGCGGGCGCGGGCCGGTGACCACCAGGCGCTGGACGCCTATCTGGACCGCTGGTTCGTCCGCAAGAGCTAGGCGGCGGTTTCGTTTCCGGGCGGGACCGCCTAGCGGTTCTCGCACAGGGCCGTCGTCACGACCTTGTCCATCTGCGCGCTGGGGATGTTGGTCGCGAGGTGGGCGTTGGTCACCACGGACACATGGCGGCCGTCCGCGGTGACCATCGTCTGGGTGTAGTAGCCGGGCACCATGCCGTTGTGACCCCAGGCCGACCCGCCGCAGGGCAGGTCGCGCCTGAGCAGCCCGAGCCCGTAACCGATTCCCTCGAAGTCGGCGCCCGCGGTCTTCTCCATCTCGGCCAGGGCGGCCGGAGAAACGATCTTGCCGCCGATCAGCGCCTGGTAGAACTTCGTGAGGTCTTCCTCCGTCGAGATCATCGCTCCGGCGCTGCTGAAGACGGACGGGTCGTAGTCGAGGACCCGGGACCAGAAGTAGAACCCGCCGATCCGCACCCCGTGGTACCCGTGTACGGCCGGGGTGGGCAGCAAGTGATCGCCGGGGGCCGGGAAGACGGTCCGCGTCAGGCCGAGCGGCGTGACGATCCGGTCCGTGACGGCCCTGTGCACCGGCATCCCGGTGGTCTTCTCGACGAGCATGCCGAGGATCAGATAGTTGGTGTTGGAGTACAGGAAAGCGGTGCCGGGCGCGGAGGCCGGGGGGCGCTTGAGCCCTTCCCGGACCAGCGCCTCCAGGGAGTACGTGCCGTCCGGATTCCTGGCGGGCGGCGTGGAGAACGGCTCGTAGACCGCGACCCCGCTGGTGTGGTGGAGCAGGTGCCGCACCGTGATGGCGTTGCCGTCGTAGCCGTTGCCGGCGACGACGCCGGGCAGGTACTTCCCGATCGGCGCGTCCAGTGAGACCTTGCCCTCGTCGACGAGCTGCAGGACCGTGGCCGCGGTGAAGGTCTTGGTCTGGCTGCCGATGCGGTAGTGCTCGTTCGGCTGGATCGGGGCGTTGGTGTTGATGGTGCCGGTACCGACGGACAGGCTCCAGGTGTTCGTGGCGTCACCCGCGTGGACACCGGCGCCCGGGCCCGCGGCCGCCTGGAACGTCTTCAGGGCCGCCAGCGTGCCGGCGTGGGGATCGGCGGCTACGGGCGCGGCCTGCGCTGCCGGAGGGAGCGCGACCAGCATCGCGCACGCCGCGCCGAGTGCGGCCGTCAGTCCTGCCCGGCCAAACTTCCCTGCCATGACTCCTCCTTGAGATCTTCAAGCGAGCCGAACGATCGGCAAGGTAGTCATGGCGCGCGGGACCGGTCACCCGCAACGTTCCAGATTGACGGCCGGCCGCCCCCGCACCGGGGACGGCCGGCCCGCAGGGGTCCGCTAGCCCCGCGTCCGTACCGTCAGCCGTGACGGACCGTGGAAGACCAAGTCGTCCGCCCACCGCACCGGTTCCTCCGACAGGGCGAGCCGGGGCAGGCCCCGCAGCAGCTCGCCCAGCCCGATCTCCGCCTCGGCGCGCGCCAGCGGGGCGCCGACGCAGTAGTGGACGCCCATGCCGAAGCCGGTGTGCCGGCGGGCGTCACGGCGGACGTCCAGGCGGTCGGGGGCGTCGAAGTGGGCCGGGTCGCGGTTGGCCGAGCCCAGCACCAGCGTGACCTTGGCACCTTTCGGGACGCGCCGCCCGCCCACCTCGTCGTCCTCGCGGGCCCACCGGCTGATCATCTGCACCGGCGAGTCGTACCGTACGAGCTCCTCCACCGCCTCCCGCATCAGCTCCGGCCGCGAGCGCACCAGGGCGAGCTCGTCGGGGTGGGCGAACAGCGCCAGCAGGCCCTTGGCGATCAGGTTCGTGGTCGTCTCGTGGCCCGCCGTGAGGAGGTGGATGCACGTGCCGACCAGCACGTCGTCCCCGAGCGGCAGTTGCTCCTCCGCGTGCAGCATGGCCGCGATCAGATCCGCCGCGTTCGGACTGCGCCCCGCCCTGCGGCGGGCCAGCTCGGCACGGAAGTACGCCTCCAGCTCCCGCGCGGCGGCGTCCGCGACCCGGAACGCGTCGGCCCGCCGGGCCACGCGCGAGCTGGTGGCCTGCTGCAGGTCCACGGCCTGCGCCCGGAACCAGGGGCGGTCCTCGCGGGGCACGCCCAGCAGCTCGCTGATGACCAGGATGGGCAGGGGCGCGGCGAAGCCGTCGACCAGGTCGGCGGTGGGCGACCGGGCCAGATCCGCGACCAGATCGGCCGCCAGCTGCCGCACGCGCGGGCGCAGCCCCTCCACGATCCGCGGCGTGAAGGCCTTCGCGACCAGCGCGCGGACCCGCGTGTGCCGCGGAGGGTCCATGAAGACCATCCAGTTGGCGGTGGTCCGCCGCAGGTGGGGGCACTCCTCGGGCAGCCGGGCGGGCGGCGCGCCGCGCCCGTAGCCCCGGCTGGTCAGCACCCGCGCCACGTCGTCGTGGCGGAAGAGGTACCAGGAGTCGTCGGACAGATGGACCGGGTCGCCCTCCCGGTAGCGCCGGTAGAGCGGGTACGGGTCCTCGAGGTCGACGTCCGCCGTCCGGAAAGGGGCCAGGCCCGTCGGGTTTCCGTCATCCATCACGCGCCTCGCATCCTGTCCGCCCACGGCCCGGGGTCCGCGGGCAGCCGGGCGCCGCACCAGGCGACGTGCCCGTCCGGGCGCACGAGTACGTACGGGCTGCCGTAGAGCTCCGCCACCGGGCGGTGCTCCTCCAGCCGGACCGTCTCCAGGGGGACGCGCCGCCGCGCGAAGGCGTCCTGCACCGCCTTCTCCGCCGCCTCCGTGCCGTGCGCCTCGGTGAAGCACAGCAACACGAAGGCGCGGCCGAAGAGATCGAGTGTCGAGGCGCCCTCGCCCAGCCACGCGTGCGGCGCCCGCGCCCCCGGCACGGCCCGCGTGCGCCAGTCGCCCTCGCCCCCGCCCGCGATCAGCGGCGAGGCGTAGCGGAACCCGAAGTGCACGTCGGGGGAGTCGAATTCGTGGCGCACACCGCCCCGCTCCATCCCGGCCGACAGCTCCGCCCTGGCCCTGGCGCCCTCGGCCGAGTCCAGGAGGATCTCCTGCGGCAGGTCCCGGCGCATGGTGCGCATGAGATGGACGTTGGCCTCCTCCAGGCTGCCCTCGGCCACCGGGCGGCGCTCGGTGGCGTACGCGTCGAGCAGCCCCCGGCCGGCCCAGCCGGCCAGTTCGCCGGCGAGCTTCCAGCCGAGGTCGGCGGCGTCGGCGATGCCGGTGTTCATGCCGAACCCCCCGGACGGCGACAGAGTATGGGCGGCGTCGCCCGCGAGCAGCACGTGGCCGTCGCGGAAGCGCTCGGCGACGCGATGGGTCAGGTACCAGACGTTCTCGGAGAGGATCTGCACGGGCGTCTCGGGGGCTATGGCCGCACGCACCATGGCCAGGGCGTCCCCGTCCACGGCGGGCTCCCCCTCCCGTACCCCCACCGTCAGCCGGTACAGCCCCTGGCCGTCCATGGACCGCAGCGGGAAGCGCAGTGCCGGCGGCCGGGTGAGGAAGTGCACCAGGGCGTTGCGGTCGCCCAGTTGGCCGCGCAGGCGGGGGGCGCGGAAGAGGATGTTGCGGAAGACGCGGGTGGCGTGGCGGCGCGGCGCCTCGATGCCGGCCGCCTTGCGCACGGGCGAGGCGGCGCCGTCGCAGGCCACCAGATAGCGGGCCCGGACCGTCAGACGGGCCCCGCCGTCCGTCAGGTCCGTCAGCGTGGCGCTGACCCCCTCGGCGTCCTGGGTGAAGCCGTCCAGCCGGCACCGCAGGCGCAGCGGGCCGTCCGGGTGGACCCCCACCTCCCGCATGAGCAGGGGCGCCAGCCAGTGCTGCGGGCACGGGTGCTCCGGCTCGGGGGTGTGGGCGAGCTCCGGGCGGCCGTCGGTCGTGCCGAAGTCCAGGCGGTGGATCTCGTGGCCGCCGACCGCCGTGACCCAGGCGATGTCCAGCGGGTGGTCGCCGGGCCAGCCGGCGGTACGGATCCGGCCGGCGACGCCCCAGCGGCGGAAGAGCTCCATCGAACGCGGGCCGACGGTGCCGACCTTGGGGTGGGCGACCGTGCCGTCGGAGGCCTCCACCTCGATGAAGTCGACGCCCCGGTAGGCCAGGTCCAGGGCCAGCGCCATGCCGACGGGGCCCGCGCCCACGATCAGCACATCGGTGTCGTAGTTCCTCATGGCTGTTCCCCACTCCGGCGGAAGAAGTCGGCGTAGAAGGCCATCATGTCGGCGACCTGGGTGGGCACCGGCCCGCACTTTCCGGCCGTGGCCGCCACGTGGTCGAAGCGCAGCGCGAGCGAGCGCCGCGCCACGTCGGGCCGGGGGCCGAACGACGGCGGGGCGTCCAGCTCGAAGGTGGGGCCGGCCGTGCGGCCGCGCCGGCCCGACTCCATCGTGACGAGCAGCTCCGCCAGCGGGCGCATCACGCCGGTCATCACGTCGATGGAGGCGTTCATCAGCTTCGAGCGGCGCAGGCTGCCGTCGGGGCTCTCCCCGAAGTGCTGCACCATCAGCTGCAGCATCAGGTGGTACGAGCGGTTGAACAGCCGTGCCACCGTGCGCGCCTCGGGGTCGGTGATCTGGTCCTTGGCCGCGTCGCCGGCCCCCAGGGTGGGGTTGCGCAGCACCGGGTAGGCGGGGCTCCAGGGCACCAGCCGGCCGTGCGGCCCGGCGACGCGCTCGGTGGTCAGCACCTCGCCGATGCGCAGGAAGCTGTGGAAGTGGGAGGTGTCCGAGGGCGCGTCGGAGCCCAGGACGCCGCCCTCGCCCTGTTCGCTGATGAAGTCCACGGCGAACAGCGCGCTGGAGAGGTCGTCGACCTCCAATTGGTAGTCCGGGTGGACGGTGTTGACCGACTCGCGCATGAACACGTGGTGCTCTCCGCCGCCGCGCCCCTTCTCCACCAGGAACAGGTCCGGGACGCGCTGCAGTCCTTCGCGGATGCCCGCGTAGAGCTCGCTCACCGAGCCCCAGGAGAAGCCCAGCGGCCGGACCGCCTCCAGGCGGGTGCCGCCCTCCCGCCGGACCTCGGGCGTCAGGCCCGCCGGTTGCTCGATGGCGATGTACCGCTGCACGCTGCCGACGCTCAGCCCCTCCAGGGCGAAGTCCAGCGGCACCGGCAGCTCGCTGTTGATCGTCGCGAAGTCGATGGACGGGACGTGGAACGGCTCGCCCATCGCCATGATGATGTTGTTGACCAGCAGGAAGTGGATCATCTCCTCGCGGGCCACGTTCAGCAGGACGCCGCGGATCCCGTCGTCCAGCGTCGCCCCGCCCTGCCCGCAGGCCAGTTCCAGCTGCTCGGCCGTCCACTGCCCCCGCCGTACGTACTCCCGGCCCGCGCCGTGGGTGGGCACCGAGAACGCCGCGTACAGGTACTGCAGCATCACGGCGAGCTCCAGGGTGGCCGCCTGCCTCAGCACCGTCCACAGCTCGCCGCGGGTGGCGATGGCCGGGCCCCGGCCGAGCACGGCGGGCACGGTCAGGGGCGGGCGCACCCGGGCCTGCTGATTGCGCAGATACGCCAGCAGCAGGCGGGCCTTGGGGTCGGAGAGGTCGCGCGTGGGCGGCATGTAGTACGTCTTCGCCTTGTTGCGCGGGTCGCACATCTGCCACACCAGCTCCGCGTACGTCTCGACCTTGCAGCGGTCGGCGAGGCTGAAGACCTCCGAGCGCATGAAGGAGGAGACGTGCTCGTAGTAGGCGAAGATCTCCCGGTGCAGCAGCTCGAAGTCGACGCTGTCACGGGGGATGTCGTCCAGGTGCCAGTCGTCGGGCAGGACGCGGACGGCCAGGGAGCCGGCGCCCGCCCAGTAGCCGAGCGCGTCCTCGTCGTCGTACGCCGCCCAGGCCGAGCCCGGCCCGCCGGGGCCGGCGGGTGCCGGCCGGTCGGCGGGGCCGGTGGAGAGCAGGACCCGGCAGGTGCCGGCCCGTTCGCCGCGCAGGGTGAGCAGGCCGTGCCCGTGGTCGTCGGTCTCCACGACGCAGTCCTCGGCGTACGCCCCGTCGCCGCCGCGCATCCCCAGCACGACGGCGTCGCCGCACCGCGCCCCGGGGCCGCCCGCGACGGCGTCGGCCGGCAGGGCGCGGGGGTTGAAGTACTGCCGTACGCGCACTCCGGCGCTCGCCGGGCGGCCGCGCACGTAGGACCGCAGCGGCACCTCCACCGGGTGGTCGCTGTCGCGGCCGCGGTGGTGCACCACCACCAGGGCCTCGTCGCTCTGGACGTTGACCTCCCGCTCGGTGAGCAGCGTCGTCCGCCGCCCGTCGTCTGCCGTGCCGGTCAGACACAGGGCCTCGTCGGCGGCCGCCTCCCAGCCGGGTTCGGCGGCCACGGTGACCAGGCCCGCGGTGCTCTCGTCGTCCCCGGTGTACGCGGCGGCCGGTACGCGCGCCACGAGCCGGTCCGTGGCGGCCGTCCGCAGTTCGAGGTCGCCGGCGTCCAGGGGCGGGCCGAGCCGGTGCAGCGGGCCGGGGCCCGCCTGTGCGGCGCGGCCGGTGACCGGCACCGCGGTGATCATGTCGAGCCCGGCCCGCCCGTGCGCCAGGTGGACCGTGAGGTGGTGCAGCGGGCCGCCCGCCCCCGCGCGGGGGGCGAGCAGCCGGCCGGCCGGGTACGTGCGCAGCTCGTGCGCGTACCAGGGGGCGATCGTCCCGCGCACCCGCCAGTGGCCGGGTGCGTCGGGGACGAGGGGGGAGGCCATGTTGTCCAGCGCGAACCGTACGACCAGGCCGTCGGCCTCCTCGACGGCCTCGCGCAGGGCGCCGACGGCGGGGGAGAGCCCGGCGTCCGGCAGCCACCGCGGCCCGTGCCCGCCGCCGTCGGGGCCGTCCGGGGCGTCCCGGTCGGTGACCACGAACTGGTGCACGGCGCTGTAGCGCAGCTGCGGTGCCAGGATGTGCTCGCCCACGTCCAGGATGTGCCCGAAGTCCACCCAGCGCGGCGGCTGGAGGCCGCCGACCGGGCCCGTGAGCATATAGCCGTCGTCGTGCGAGCGCCCCAGGCGGCCGAAGCCGAACCGGCCGATCATCAGGGCCGTGGTCCACCGGGAGGCGGGGTCGAGGTCGAAGACCCGGGCGCGGTTGACGGTGGTGCGCAGGTAGTCGTTGTAGTGGCCCCAGACGTCGACGCCGCGGCCGACGACCGGGTCGGCGGTGTCCGGCGGCCCGTCGGCGAGCTCCGCCGACACGATCCGGGCGTCGATCAGGAAGTGGCCGTTGCCGTCGAAGTTCCAGCCCTTGGCGAGGCTGAACTCCCCGTCGGGGCAGGGCCGCCCCGAGGCGTCGAAGCGGGGACCGCGCCGCTGCAGATAGGCGTGGTACTCGGCGGCGGGCCGGTCGGTGGGGAACGGCCCGTCGTCGGTCAGGGCGCGGTTGGCGGCCAGGTCGACCAGCCCGCTGCGCGGGCCGGTCGGCAGCTTCGTGACGGCGGTGCCGGCGAAGTGCAGCCTCGGGAGGTCGAAGACGCTCATCACAGCGCTCCCGCGGTGTTGGGCCGTCCGGTGACGGACGCGCGGCGGTGGGCCGGCCGGAAGCGCTCGACGTCCTCGACGGCCCACAGGGCGGACTCGATCGCTCCCTCGATCCAGGCGGGCGCCGTGGAGCAGTGCTCGCCCGCGAAGAACAGCCGGCCCACCGGGCGGGCGGCCCGGATGCGCTCCTCCTCGCACTCGGCGGCGTTCTTTCCCCAGCGCGTGGCGCAGCCGCCCCCGCTCCAGGGGTAGTCCCCCCAGGCCATGCTCACGGCGTCCAGCACCATGCCGGGGGTGGTCAGTTCGGGATGGACGACGCTGAGCTCCTCCAGGACCACGCGGTGGCGGCGGCGGGCCGACATCCGGCCCAGCCGGGCCGCCTCGTCGCCGATGGTGTAGCTGGCCAGCAGGGTCGCCCCCCGGCCCGGATCGCCGTCGGCGGGCGGGTAGTACGTCTGCCGGATGCGCCCGCCGGTGAACGAGGCGCCGCCCTGGATGCCGCCGTGCCGCCAGAACGGCTCCCGGCAGTGGAAGGCCACCTTGGTGGCCGGGCAGTAGACCACGTCCCGCAGGGCGGCCAGCTTGTCCTCGTCCAGGCCGCTGAGGCGCATGCGGCGCATGACGGGGAAGGGGACGGTGCTGACGACGAAGTCCGAGCGGTGGACGATCGTGCGGGAGCCGGCCCGGACGTGGACCAGGACGTGGTCGCCGCGCACGTCGATCCCCGTCACCCGGCGGCCCGTCGAGATGTGGCCGCGGATCCGCGCGGCCAGCCGGTCCGTCAGCTGGTCCATACCGCCGTCCAGGCGCAGCAGGTCGGGGCTGGTCTCGGCGAGGATGTCGTCGAGGAAGCTGTTGAGCCTGCCGCTGCAGCCGGCGCGGATGCCCGGGTGGGCGGAGAACAGCGAGTGGAGGTCGACCCGGTCGCGGTCCGGCCCGCGCAGGTGTCCGCTCAGATCGACACGCGCCACCAGGTCGAGCAACTGGCGGCGCAGGTCCTCGCGGAGCGCCTCGCGCAGGTCCGGCGGAGCGATGGCGTCGACGATGGCCGTCAGCCACGCCCCGAAGACGATGGTGCCGCGGTCGTACCGGTGGCCGGGCACATGACGCTCCAGCTCACGCCGGAAGTTCTCGCGCAGCGGCCCGGCCGCGTCCCGGATGCGAATGAAGCCCGCGGCCGTCTGGAGGAATGCGTTCTCCTCCGACATCAGGGTGGTGAAGGCGCGGAGTTTGCCCTCGAGGCCCATCCGCCGAATGTATTCCAGGGTGTTGTGGTGGTGGGTCGGAATGCGCATGGCGCCCAGTTCGACGGACGGTGCGCCCGGGGCGTCACCGAACCGGTGGGTGTGGATACGCCCGCCGATACGTGTGTTGCCCTCGAGGATCTCGACGCGATAGCCGAGCCGCTCCAGCTCGTACGCCGTCACGAGGCCGGAAATTCCGGCACCTATGACGGTGACCCTACGGCTGTCCTGTTCGAATTTATCGAGCGCGTGCACATGCCAAACTCCTGAACTGCCGGACATTGAAGCTTCCCCCCGTAAACGTGCATGTATTCCCCGTTTGAGCCTACATAGCGTTTTCCTATACGTAGGCCCTACACAATGGTATTTCAGGTCACCCTCATTCCCGCAGCCGATTTCCCGATGGGCGTCGACAAACGCGTAGACGGCATACGCATAAAAGCGGTCCGGGATCATCCGGATATGTCGTGGGACAATGCGCCGGGTAAAGTCGGGTGCGCCTGACGGGCGCCGCATATCGCGCGGCAGTCATCCGAACCGCCTACTCGTACTCCACCGGTAGTACGAGAAAGCCCGTACCCAAGTACGACGACGAAGGGCCCCGCGGCAGGCATGGTTGAGGGCATGGAGCACGAGGGGACCGAGCACAGAGCCGGGCGGGAACACGGGGGCGGAGCCGACTGCAGAGGCGGCTCGTGAGCGCGCTCGTGGTCTCGGTGCTGCTGTGTCTGGTGTCCGCCGTCTGCTACGCCGGGGCGGCCATCGTGCAGGAGCGCGTCGCCGCCACGGGCGGCGACGGCGCGTACGCCCCGCTGCGCCGGGCAAGGTGGTGGGCCGCGGTCGCGCTGACCGGTCTGGGCGCCGCCCTGCATGTGGTGGCGCTGGCGTACGGGCCGCTGAGCCTGGTGCAGCCGCTGGGCGCGCTCACCATCGTCTTCGCGCTGCCGATGGCCGCGCTGTTCGTCCACCGGCCCGTCGGGGCGGTGGGCTGGCGCGGCGCCTTCCTCGCGACGGCGGGTCTGGCGGGGCTGCTGAGCCTGACAGGGCCACCGAGCGCCGAGTCCATCGACGGCGCCCAACGCCCGGTGCTCGCCGCCGCGGTGCTGGCCGCGGTGGTCCTCCTTGCGCTCACCGCGCGCTGGACGCGCCGGCCCGTCGTACGCGGCGTGGTCCTGGCGACGGCGGCCGGTGCCGCCTTCGGCATGGGCTCGGTCTTCACCAAGGCCGTGGCCGAGGACTGGACCTCTCATGACGCGGACTTCGCCGGCCTGCTGCCGAGCTTCGGCGTCATCGCGCTGCTCGCCTCGGCCGGGATGCTGCTGTCACAGGCCTCCTACCGGGGCGCCGGCCTGGCCGCCCCGCTGGCGACCGTCACCGTCGTCAATCCGGTGGTGGCGGCCGTCGTCGGCATCGTGGGACTCGGCGAGGCCTTCCGCTACGGCGTGACCGGCGGTCTGCTGGCGGGTGCGGCGGGTGCGGTGGCCGCCGCCGGGGTGGTGACACTGACGCTGCAGAATGCGACCAGGGCGGCGGACGCGGGGGCCGATGCGCCCATCACCCCTGGTTCCGATGCGGTAGACGCCCCCACGGCCGATGGCGTAGGAGGGCCCCGGGTGCCCGGCGCCCGGCAGCCCGGGCGGTGTCTGGTTTCCACCCGTTCGGGCCCGAAGTCCCGCTGAGGGGCGGCCCACAGCGGTCAGGACCGCTCCGTCGCGACGCGGCATGGCGCCCGCGGGGCGGCACGCGTCACCATGGTGATCCGGCCGTCCCCCTCCCCAGGAGCCACCGTGGACTTCGACGTCGTCGTGGAGATCCCGCAAGGCAGCCGCAACAAATACGAGATGGACCATGACTCGGGACGCATCCGCCTCGACCGCATGCTGTTCACCTCGACCCGCTACCCGGCCGATTACGGCTACATCGACGGAACGCTCGGCGCCGACGGAGAGCCGCTGGACGCGCTCGTCCTGGCCGGTGACCCCACCTTCCCCGGCATCGTCATCCGCTGCCGTGCCATCGGGATGTTCCGGATGCGGGACGAACAGGGCGAGGACGACAAGGTGTTGTGCGTCCCCTCCGCCGACCCCCGCCACGAGCACCTCAGGGACCTCAGGCACCTGCCCGAGTTCGACCGGCTGGAGATCCAGCACTTCTTCGAGGTCTACAAGGCCCTCGAACCGGGCAAGTCCGTCGTCGCCGCCTGCTGGGCCGGCCGCGACGCCGCCGTCACGGAGATCGTCGCCTCCCGGGTGCGCGCCGAGCGGGCGGGGGAGAGCGCCTTGTGGTGACGCGGTAGCGGCACCGTGATGCGGTAGACAGGGGCCATGGCCACGACCGACCGGCGGGCCGGACCCGCCCCCGGCGCCACGGACACCCCGTCCCCGCACCGCCGCGACACCCGCCTCGCGGCCGTCGCCCTCGCCTACGCGGCCCTCCAACTGTGCTACGCGGTGGCCCACATGCACCTCGGCTGGGACGAGAGCGTCTACCTCTCCCAGGTGGACCCGCGCCACCCCGCCGCCTACTTCAGCGCGCCCCGCTCGCGCGGCATCACCCTCCTCGTCGCGCCCGTCATCGCCGTCACCTCCTCCACCACCGCCCTGCGCGTGACGCTGGCGCTGCTCTCCTCCGCCGCCCTGTACGCCGCGTTCGCGGTGTGGCAGCCGCTGCTCGGCCGGGCCCGCGTCGCCCTCGCCGGGCTGCTGTTCGCCGGACTGTGGATCACCGTCCTCAGCGGCCCCGAGGTCATGCCCAACCTCTGGGTCGCACTGGCCTCCGTCGCCGCGGTGGGCTGGTTCCTCAGGGCCCGCCACGACGGCCCCGGCCGCCGCAGGGCCCTCGTGGCCCTGGCCGCCTCGCTCGCCGCCGTCGCGCTCCTGCGCGCCCCCGACGCCGGCTGGCTCGCCCTGCCCCTGCTCGCCGTCTGCGCGGGCGTACGACAGTGGCGGCGCCCCGCCACCGTGGCCGCCGTCGCCGGCGGGCTCGCGGCGGGCGGTGCCCAGTGGGTGGCCGAGGCGTACGCGCGCTTCGGCGGCATCGGCCGGCGGCTGTCGGTCTCCAGCGGCACCGAAGGCGGCATGGGCGAGCACCCGGGCGCCGGGCTGCGCGCCGCCTACCGGGCCCTCAACGGACCCCAGCTGTGCCGCCCTTGCCACATCGCGGGCCCCTCCCTCACCCACGCCCTGTGGTGGCTGCTGCTGCCCGCCCTCACCGCGGCGGCGTGCGCCCTCGCGCTGACCGGCCGCCGCCGCGCGCGGGGCGCCGCCGTCACCCTCCTGCCGGCGGCCTGCGCCCTGGCCCTCGCCGCGCCCTATCTGCTGCTGCTCGACTACTCCGCGCCGCGCTTCCTGCTCCCCGCCTACGCGCTGCTCGCCCTGCCCGTGGCCGACCTGGCCCTCCATGCGGCGGGTACGGCCCGGAGAGGCCGCGCCCGGCTCGCCGTGTCCGTACTGCTGTGCGCCGTGCTGGCCGCCCATCTCGCCGTGCAGGACCGGGAACTGCGGGTCAACACCGCCGACGCCCGTGACACCGCCGTGCGTTACCACCGCGCCGCCCAGGAGCTGGGCCGGCTCGGGCTGACGGCCCCGTGCCTGGTCACGGGGCCCCGCGCACAGCCCGTGGCCTACGCGGCGGGCTGTGCGTCCGCCCAGATCACCGGCAACAACCGCTCGCACTCCGCCGCCGACATCGTCCGCAGGGCCTCCCGTATCCCGACGGCACTTCTGTTCGACACCAAGGACCCCTACCTGCCGTCCTACGCGCGCGATTGGCGCCCCCACCGCCTGCCGGGCACCGACTGGCTCGCCTACCTCCCCTAGCGGCCGGGCACCGTCAGGCCTGGCGCAGCAGCGCGGCCAGGTCGCTGTCCACGTCGAGCTGGCCGCCCTCGCCGCCCGCGGGCACCAGGGCGTACGACCGCGCCAGGAAGGAGCGCAGCTCGGGGGTGTCGATCTGCACCATGGCCACCCCTTCCTGCGCGTGGAACTCCAGCACCGTGCGGTGCGGCCCGCAGGGCCACACCCGTACGTCGCCGCCGCCCGCCGAGCGCAGCAGCCCACGGGCCAGCAGGTCGCGGGCGAAGGCCCATTCGACCTCCGCGCCGTCCAGCGAGGCCGCCGCGGGGAAGGCGATGCGTACGGCGAACGGGTCGGTGCGCTCGTACCGGAGGTGTGCGGGGACCGTCCGGGACGGCGGGGCCGACGCGATGATCCGTGCCTGGACAGGCTGTTCGATGACAGTGGACAACGCCAGCTCCCTTGCGATTGTTTTCCGGGTGGTGCGCTTCCGTGCCGCGTGCGACGTCCGCTCTACGACCGACTTCTCTTCTCCGGTGGGTGAGACGGTCGATCGATCGCGGTAGTGCACATGAATCCAGCGTGAGCTGCGTCACTTGCCTTGAAAAAGAAGACATTTGCCTTCTAGGTCTACGAACTCAAAGGAATACCCCAAGCATGGGCGGAACCATGCCGTCCGTCTGTGATTTCGGATGCTCAGGGATCAGGACCGCGTGTGGGGGTCGTGCGGTTTCACTGACGGACAGGAAGAACCGCCAGTACCTCCCAGCCGCCCCCGGCGACCGGCCCCGCCGTCAGCGAACCGCCGATGGCGTCCGCCCGTTCGGCGATGCCCACGAGGCCGAGCCCGCCGCCGTCCTGAGGGGCGCGCGGGCCGGACGTGTGCGCGGGGTCGCCGTCGTCGCGCACGGACACGAACAGCCGTTCCCCCGACCGTCGTAGCGTCACCTCCACGGCGGACGCGTCCGGACTGTGCCGGTCCGCGTTGGCCAGGCCCTCGCCCACGATGCGGTGCACGGAGGCGGCGAGCTCGGGCGCGAGCCCCGCGTCGAAACCGGGCTCGACGCTCAGGGTGACCCGCGCGCCCGGGTGGCCCTCGCGGAAGCCGTCGACCAGCTCGGCGGTGCGCTCCAGACCGGGCAGCGGACCGCGCCGGGCCTGGTCCTGCTGCAGCACCTTCAGCAGCCGCCGGGCCGAGGTCATCGCCTCGTCGCCCGCCTCCTGGATGTCGCGCAGCGACGCCGCGACGCGCTCGTCCCGCGCGAGCGAGCCGGTGGCCTTGGCCAGCAGCGTCATCGCCGCCACGTGATGGGCGACGAAGTCGTGCAGCTCGCCCGCCAGCTCCAGACGCTCGGCCTCGCGCGCGGCGGCCACCGCCCGGGCGCGCTCGACGTCGCGGTGGCGCAGGCACAGGCCCGCCGCCGTCACCACCGCCACCACCAGGGCGTACGCGACGACGGTGGCGCTCAGCGCCTCCGCGTCCCGCACCGGAGCGGCGAGCACCCCCACGGCCAGCCCCGTCCCCAGCGGCACCGCCGTCCGCACCGGGGTGCGCCAGGCGACCACGCCCAGCAGCACGAGCAGGGCGGCGCTCTCGGTGATCCCCCAGGCCGGCACGTGCTGCCCGGCCACCAGCAGATAGCCGGTCGCCGCCCAGGACACCGCCACAGCCGCCGCCGCCCGCGCGGCCAGCTGCGCCCACGGCAGGACGCAGGCCGCCACCAGGAGTCCTGCGACCCAGACCACCAGGTGCGCGTGATGGCCGCCCGGAGAAGAGGAGTAGGCCGCCCCCCGGCTCAGCACCCGGCCCTCGATCATCCACAGCCCGCCCAGGACCGCCAGCAGCCAGCCGCGGCCGCGCAGCGCCTGCCGCGGGGCGCGCAGCACGGCCGGCGCGGTGCGCGGGGACGGCAGGGACGGCAAGGGGAGCTGGGCCATGGGCCCACGCTAGGCGGCAGGACCGGCCGTCCGGATCGTCCGTACGGCCACACACCATGGCCGAAAGGATGAATCTTCGACGTTCCCGCATTCCATGGACGGCCCCGCCGGGCTCCGCTAGCTTCCGGCCTCATGAGACGCATGGGGAACAAGGGGAAGACAGGCACGGCACTGCGCATCCTGCTCGCGGGGGCGTCCGTAGCGGCGCTCGCCCTGGCCGGGACGGCGCCGGCGCACGCCGGGCAGCGGCCCGCGCCCCGCCTGTCCTGGGAGGCGAAGGACAGCGGCACCGACGCCCGCTTCCGGGGGCTCGCGGCGGTCGGCCGCTCCACGGCGTGGGTGGCGGGCACCAAGGGCACGGTGCTGCTCACCCGGGACGGCGGCCGCCGCTGGCGCGACGTCTCCCCGCCCGGCGCGGGCGAGCTGGAGTTCCGGGACGTGGCGGCCTTCGACGCGCGGCACGCGGTCGTCCTGGCCATCGGCGAGGGCGAGGCCTCGCGGATCTACCGCACGGACGACGGCGGCGCCAGCTGGACGCAGGCGTTCCGCAACACCGACCCGAAGGCCTTCTACGACTGCGTGACCTTCTTCGACCGGCGCAACGGCATAGCGCTGGGCGACCCGGTCGACGGAAAGTTCCGGGTCCTGGCCACCGGGGACGGCGGCCGCAGCTGGCGGGTGCTGCCCTCCGACGGCATGCCGTCGGCCCTGCCCGGCGAGGCGGCGTTCGCCGCGAGCGGCCAGTGCGTGGTGAGCTCCGGCCGCCGGGACGCGTGGATCGCCACCGGCGGCGGCGCCGCCTCCCGCGTGCTGCACTCCGCCGACCGGGGCCGCACCTGGACCGTCACCCAGGCGCCCGTACCGGCCGGGGACCCGGCGCGCGGCGTCTTCGCCCTCGCCTTCCGCGACCGGACCCACGGCCTGGCCGTCGGCGGCGACTACCGCGCCGGCAAGCCCTCCGATCGGGCGGCCGCCGTCACCGCGGACGGCGGCGCCACCTGGAGCCCGGCCGGCCGCCCGCCCGCCGCCTACCGCTCCGGCGTCGCCTGGCTGCCGCACGGCCGCGCCACGGCCCTCGCCGTCGGCCCGACCGGCAGCGAGGTCACCACGGACGGCGGCCGCACCTGGACCGGCTTCGACTCCGGCTCGTACGACACGGTCGACTGCGCGCCCGACGGCGGCTGCTGGGCGGCGGGGGAGAAGGGACGGACGGCCCGGCTCCGGGTGCGCTCAGGAGGGTAGTTCCTGGCGGTACTGCTCCAGCGCCGACGCGGTCTTCGTCGGAATGAACTCGGTGACGGTGTACTCGCACACCCCCGCCACCGTGAAGGGGTCGCTCCGGGTGATCTCCTCGATCTTCGCCCGGTCGTCGCCGAGGGCCAGGATGATCCCGCCGTCGCGCGGCACCTTCCGGCCGGAGGCGATGAAGACGCCGGACGCGTAGTGCGCGTCCAGCCAGGCGACGTGCTCTTGGAGGGCGGCGTCGATCCGCTCGATCGGCGCGATGTAGGTCAGCTCCAGTACGAACATGATCGACAGGCTACGCCGCCGGCCGGCGGGGGTGCCCGCCGACCGGCGCGACGCGCCCGTCGCCTACCGTGGGGCCATCATGAGCGACGCATACGACCTGCCGCCCGACTGGCCCACGACGGAGATGGAAGCGAGGGCCGTCCAGGACGAGTTGCGGGGCCGGGTGGTCCTGGACGAGCCTGGCCCGCCGCCCGGCGGACCCCTGGTCGTGGCCGGCGTGGACGTCGCCTACGACGACGGGCGCGACCTCGTCGCGGCGGCCGCCGTGGCGCTCGACGCGCTCACCCTCGAGGTCGTCGGCGAGGCCACCGCGACCGGCCGCGTCTCCTTCCCCTACGTCCCCGGCCTGCTCGCCTTCCGCGAGATCCCCGCCGTGCTCGCCGCCCTGGACCGCCTGCCCGTCACCCCCGGCCTGGTCGTCTGCGACGGCTACGGGCTCGCCCACCCGCGTCGCTTCGGCCTGGCCTCCCATCTCGGCGTGCTCACCGGCCTGCCCACGATCGGCGTCGCCAAGAACCCCTTCACCTTCCGCCACGAACCGCCCGGCCCGCACCGCGGCGACGCCTCCCCGCTGCTGGACGGCGAGGAGGAGGTCGGCCGCGCCCTGCGCACCCAACAGGGCGTCAAACCGGTCTTCGTCTCGGTCGGCCACCGCGTGAGCCTGGACCACGCGTGCGCCCACACCCTGCGCCTGTCCCCGCGCTACCGCATCCCGGAGACCACGCGCGCCGCCGACTCGCTGTGCCGGCGCGCCCTGCTCGCCGGCGGATAGCCCGTACGCCCCGACGGGATTGCGCGCGCCCCGCGCGGGCAGCTTTCCCGGGAGCCGTCGCCGGCCCCGGGGAGGGGCCGGGCGCACCCGACGGCGCGGCAGGGACAGGGGAAGGCGGGCGCACGATGCACGACGAGGCGGGCCTTAAAGCACGGGCGGGCGGCACCACCGCCTGGATCAGCCCCTCCACCGGGAAGGCCGTGGGGACGTTCCCGCCGCGCCGCGGCGTCGGGGACCCGGCCGACGGCCCGGGGCGGTCGTGACCGTGCCGCTGCCCGTGCCCCTGACCGGTGTGGTGCCCCCGCTGTGCACTCCGCTCACCCCCGCCGGGGACGTCGACGCCCGCTCGCTCGCCGCCCACGTCGAACGCCTGCTCGCCGCCGGCGTCGACGCCGTCTTCGCCCTCGGGACCAGTGGCGAGAGCGCCCATCTGAGCGACGCCCAGCGCCGGGACGCCCTGCGCGCCACCGTCGACGCCGTCGCCGGGCGGGTGCCCGTCCTGGCCGGTGTCATCGACATGACCACCGCCCGCGTCCTGGAACACGCCCGCGCCGCCGCCGGGCTCGGCGCGGACGCGCTCGTCGCCACCGCCCCCTTCTACGCCGGCACCCACCCGGCCGAGACCGCCGCCCACTACCGCCGGGTGCGGGACGCCGTCGACCTGCCGCTCGTCGCCTACGACATCCCCTCCGCCGTCCACACCAAGCTCGCCGCGCCGACGTTGCTCGAACTCGCCGCGGACGGGACGCTGGCCGGGCTCAAGGACAGCAGCGGCGACCTCGGCGCCCTGCGCCGCCTGCTCCTCGCCCTGCGCGGGCACGGCCTCGACCGCACCTTCGCCGTCCTGACCGGCTCCGAACTGACCGTCGACGCGGCCCTGCTGGCCGGGGCGCACGGCGTGGTGCCCGGCCTGGGCAACGTGGACCCGGCCGGCTACGTACGGCTGTACGAGCACGCCCGCGCCGGGCGCTGGGCCGAGGCGGCCGCCGAACAGGACCGGCTCGCGGCGCTGTTCGCGCTGGTGGACGCGGGCGACCCGGCCGAGATGAGCGGCAGCGCGGCCGCCCTGGGCGGCTTCAAGGCGGCGCTGCACCTGCTGGGCGTCATCGACTGCCCGGCGACGGCGGCACCGCTGCGGCCGCTGCCGGCGGAGGCGGTGGCGGCGGTACGGCGACTGCTGGTGGAGGCCGGGTTGCTGTGACCGGGGCTCCGCCCCGGACCCCGGGCCGCGCTGCGCGCGGTGGCCTCAAACGCCGGCCGGGCTGGATTTCCCCGAGCCGCATATCGTGTCCCCATGTCCCGAAAAACCGTGCGTGAATTCGCCCTCTCCCTCCCCGGCGCCGTCGAAGAGTTCCCCTGGGGCGAGGACGCGGTGGTCAAGGTCAACAAGAAGATCTTCGTCTTCCTCGGCGACGAGCAGAACACCGATTCCCCCGCCATCTCCGTCAAGCTCAAGGACGAGGAGGCCCACGGCCACGCCCTGGCCGTACCCGGAGCCGTCCCCACCTCCTACGGCCTGGGCCGGCACGGCTGGGTGACGATCCCTCTGACCGGCGGCGGCGCCCCCGCCGAGCTGCTCTGCGACTGGGTCGAGGAGAGCTACCGCACCATCGCCCCCAAGCGGCTCGTCGCCGAACTCGACGCCGGCTGACGGCGTACGGGGCCCGCCAGGGGGCTTGTGGACGGTGGAACACGTTCTTAACATCACGAGTGTTACAGCGGTTATGTCATAAGAGACCGGACGTGGGGGCCGCATGGCAGGCGCAGGGAACGGTCCGCTCACCAGAGTGCGCGTGGTCGAGCTCGCGGGGATCGGGCCCGGCCCGTTCGCCGCGATGCTGCTCGCCGACCTCGGCGCCGACGTGGTCCGCGTCGACCGCCCCGGCGGCCAGGGGCTGCACATCGACCCGGCGTACGACGTCACCAACCGCAACAAGCGCTCGGTCCTGGTCGACCTCAAGGCGCCGGACGGCCCGCGCACCGTGCTCGACCTCGCCGAGCGGGCCGACGTCCTGATCGAGGGCTACCGCCCCGGCGTCGCCGAGCGCCTGGGCGTCGGCCCCCGCGAGGCCCTCGCCCGCAACCCCGCCCTGGTCTACGGGCGCATGACCGGCTGGGGGCAGGACGGGCCCCTCGCCCGCACCGCCGGGCACGACATCGGCTACATCGCCCTCACCGGCGCCCTCGGCATGACCGGCCCCGCCGACGGCCCGCCCGTCGCCCCGGCCAACCTCCTGGGCGACTACGCCGGCGGCTCCCTCTACCTCGTCATCGGCGTCCTCGCCGCCCTCCAGCACGCCCGCGCCCACGGCGCCGGCCAGGTCGTCGACGCCGCCATCGTCGACGGCACCGCCCACCTCACCGCCATGCTGCACGGCATGATGGCGGCCGGCGGCTGGCAGGACCGGCGCGCGGCCAACCTCCTCGACGGCGGCGCGCCCTTCTACGGCACCTACGAGACCTCCGACGGCGGCCACATGGCGGTCGGCGCGCTGGAGCCCCGGTTCTGGGCCGAGTTCACCCGCCTCCTGGGGATCGAGGAGGCCGCGCCCGACCGTGCGGACCCCGCCCGCTGGGACGAGCTGCGCACCGTCATCGCCGAGCGCTTCCGCGGCCGTACCCGCGCCGAGTGGACCGAGGTGTTCGAGGGGTCGGACGCGTGCGTGGCGCCCGTGCTGTCGCTGCGCGAGGCCCCCGGGCACCCGCACCTGGCCGCGCGCGGCACCTTCGCCGACCACGACGGCGTCACCCAGCCCGCCCCCGCCCCGCGCTTCTCCGCCACCCCCACCTCCCTGCGCCGCCCGCCCGCACGGCCCGGCGCGGACACCGCCGAGGTGGCGCGCGACTGGGGCGTCCCCGGACTTCAGCAGCCCGCGCCCCGGAAAGGCAGCGAGAATTCATGAAGCGTCAGATCTTCACCCCCGACCACGAGGCCTTCCGCGCGACGGTCCGCACCTTCCTGGACAAGGAGGTGATCCCGCACCACGAGCGCTGGGAGGAGGAGGGCATCGTCTCCCGCGACGCCTGGCTCGCGGCCGGCCGGCAGGGCCTGCTCGGGCTCGCCGTGCCCGAGGAGTACGGCGGCGGGGGCAACACCGACTTCCGCTACAGCGCCGTGCTCACCGAGGAGTTCATCCGCGCCGGGGCCTCCGGCCTGGCGATCGGGCTGCACAACGACATCGTCGGCCCGTATCTGACCACGCTCGCCACCGAGGAGCAGAAGCGCCGCTGGCTGCCCGGCTTCTGCACGGGCGAGACCATCACGGCCATCGCCATGACCGAGCCCGGGGCGGGCTCCGACCTCCAGGGCATCCGTACCGTCGCCGAGGACCGCGGCGACCACTGGCTGCTGAACGGCTCCAAGACCTTTATCTCCAACGGCATCCTCGCCGACCTGGTGGTCGTCGTGGCCAGGACGACGCCGGAGGGCGGCGCCAAGGGGCTGAGCCTGCTGGTGGTCGAGCGGGGCACGCCGGGCTTCGAGCGGGGCCGCAACCTCGACAAGATCGGGCAGAAGGCCCAGGACACCGCCGAGCTGTTCTTCGACGACGTCCGCGTCCCCAAGGAGAACCTGCTCGGCGAGCGCGACGGGGCGTTCGTGCACCTGATGACCAACCTCCCGCAGGAGCGGCTGAGCATCGCCGTCGCCGCGATCGCCGGGGCCGAGCACCTGCTGGAGACGACCACCCGCTACGTCAAGGAGCGCGAGGCGTTCGGCCGGCCGCTGGCCAAGCTCCAGCACATCCGCTTCGAGATCGCCGAGATGGCCACCGAGTGCGCCGTCACCCGCGCCTTCCTCGACCGCTGCGTCACCGACCACGACCGTGGCGAGCTCGACGCGGTGCACGCCTCCATGGCCAAGTGGTGGGCGACCGAGCTGCAGAAGCGCGTCGCCGACCGCTGTCTGCAACTGCACGGGGGATATGGCTATATGACCGAATACCGGGTCGCCAAGGCCTTCACCGACGGCCGGATCCAGACGATCTACGGTGGCACGACGGAGATCATGAAGGAGATCATCGGCCGCTCCCTGCTCTCCTGACCCGCTTCCCCCCCCGGACCTCTTGAAAGGCTTACGACCTTGAGCACCGAAGCGTACGTATACGACGCGATCCGCACCCCGCGCGGCCGCGGCAAGGCCAACGGCGCCCTGCACGGCACCAAGCCCATCGACCTCGTCGTCGGCCTGATCCACGAACTGCGGCGCCGCTTCCCGGACCTGGACCCGGCCGCGATCGACGACATCGTGCTCGGCGTCGTCAGCCCCGTCGGCGACCAGGGCTCCGACATCGCCCGCATCGCCGCCATCGCCGCCGGGCTCCCCGACACGGTGGCGGGCGTCCAGGAGAACCGCTTCTGTGCCTCGGGCCTGGAGGCCGTCAACCTCGCCGCGGCCAAGGTCCGCTCCGGCTGGGAGGACCTCGTCCTCGCCGGCGGCGTGGAGTCGATGTCCCGGGTGCCCATGGCCTCCGACGGGGGCGCCTGGTTCGCGGACCCGATGACCAACTTCGACGTCAACTTCGCACCCCAGGGCATCGGCGCCGACCTGATCGCCACGCTGGAGGGCATCTCCCGGCTCGGCGTCGACACCTTCGCCGCCCGCTCCCAGGAACTGGCCGCCGCGGCGTGGAAGGAGGGCCGCTTCGACCGCTCCGTCGTGCCGGTGCGCGACCGCAACGGCCTGGTCGTCCTCGACCGCGACGAGCACATCCGCCCCGGCACCACCGCCGAGACCCTCGCCGCCCTCAAGCCGTCCTTCGCGGCCATCGGCGAGCAGGGCGGCTTCGACGCCGTGGCGCTGCAGCAGTACCACTGGGTGGAGAAGATCGACCACGTCCACCACGCCGGGAACTCCTCCGGCATCGTCGACGGCGCCGCGCTCGTCGCCATCGGCAACCGCGAGGTCGGCGAGCGCCACGGGATGCGGCCCCGGGCCCGCATCGTCGCCGGCGCCGTCTCCGGCTCCGACCCCACGATCATGCTCACCGGCCCGGCCCCCGCCACGCGCAAGGCGCTCGCCAAGGCCCGGCTGACCATCGACGACATCGACCTCATCGAGGTCAACGAGGCCTTCGCGGCCGTGGTGCTGCGCTTCGCCAAGGACATGGGGATCGGGCTGGAGCGCATCAACGTCAACGGCGGTGCCATCGCGATGGGGCACCCGCTGGGCGCGACCGGGGCGATGCTGCTCGGGACGGTCGTCGACGAGCTGGAGCGGCGGGGCGGACGGTACGGGCTGATCACGCTGTGCGTGGGAGGTGGGATGGGGGTCGCGACGATCGTCGAGCGCCTCTAGCGCGGCTCCGGGGGCATTCCCCTACCGCCCCTTCCCTCCCCCAGCTACCGCGGGGAGGCGCCCCCATGGGGGGGGGGGGGGCGGGCGCGCCCCCGGGGCGGCGGGCGCGGGGGGGGGGGGAGGGA